>NZ_JACKYY010000024.1:0-42209 GCF_015100075.1 Acidithiobacillus sp. HP-11 | reverse complement strand
GATTTCTACGTTGGTTCGAGAGCCATCTGAGTAACGGCACTCTGGAAGGTTTCAACAGTCTGCTCCAGTCCGCCAAATCCAGGGCACGGGGCTATCGCACCCACAAGAATTTTATTAACATGGCTTACCTCGTACTGGGTAAGCTGGATCTCAAGCTACCCACTTAAAACAGCGAGGAACCTAATTTTTTGATTCAGGAACAGTGGTTTCCGGATAAAAATGCTTTGATCAATAAACGGATTGTTGATGCTATATTCAGAGGCGCAAAGGCTCGTTTGATTTCTGGCAATCGTAAAGAAGCCAGTGGATTGTTTGTTCTTTGTGCAAAGAAATATAGATCTATTCGGTGTATTATAGGTTTTGTTTTATGTAAGTTCCCGCACTCTTTTGTAATGCGTTTTTTTTCGTGGAAAAGAAAAGATTTTTATTCTACGCTAAGATCCAGAAATCCCAACAGGTCGCCCCGCTCTTGAAAGCCAATTTGGAAATTATCACGGCCAATGGATTGTTACTTATTGCTAGATTTTCGTATGCCGCCATGATCCCTTTCGACGCCATGCTCTACTGGTTCAAAAAGCTTATCCAATCCAAGGTAAAAACCCCAGATTTATCTAACGCAAATGTACTTTATAAGCATGATTATCTGATTATTTATGGCTTGGTTCTTGGACTATTTACGTGTATTAATGTGGAATATTATTTTTACGTTAGCTATGAGATATTGTTTCGATCATGGTGTTATTTATAACGTTGAGGAAAATTCTTTTATGGAAATTGTTTTCGCCGCTTTAATACCTACTAGACATCGTCCTGAATCTTTAAGGGTATGTCTAGATGCAATTTATAGAAATGGCGTTGGTCCTGTGATAACAATAGTAGGAGACGACTCTACTGATACAGAATGCATTCAAAAAAATCAAAAAATAGTATCTATGTTCTGTAATTGTTTTTATTTTCCGGGTAAGTGCAAAGGTCCATCTCAAAATAGAAAGGACCTTGTAGACAAATTATTACTCTTGAATGAAAATAACAGGTTTGGCATCTCTCATGTGGCTTTTGTTGATGATGATATCATAATTTCTAGTAAGTGGTTTGAGAGTGCATCCAAATTTTTATATGAAGACAATGCCCGGATTCCTGCTGAAAACCATATTATATACGGGCCTATAGTTTCTAGTTTTGATGCTGACAACGAACTTCTGCAGTTATACAGATTGACTTTTCTTGGGCACTTCAATGCTTCTTTTGATGGTATGACTTCCTGTGTTAACATACAGGCAGCGATATTTCCATTAGCTCTATTTAGAAAAGAGAATTTTGATCCAAATATTATGTTTGGTTATGAAGATGTTGATCTCTGTAATAGAGCTATATATCAGGGATTTATATTGGATTGTGTAATATCCATGAAAGCTGTTGACACGCTATGCGGAATTAGTAGCCTCGCTGAAGGCGGAGTTCAATTTTCTGCTCTTAATTTGCAAATTGAATCTGCAAGATTATATGTTACATTTAAAAAATATTTATGTATTGAAAAATCTAAATTTAAAGCCTATTATTTTTTTGTTATATTTTTTCTTCACCTGATTGCCCACTTGGTTAAAACCAGAAACTCTATTGCTAATGCCTTTCTTATATACAAGAAATCCAAAGTGTGGCTTACGTTAAAGTGCTCCTCACACGAAACGCGAAATAGAAATAGTAACATACGAGGTCAGTCATGAATATTCTTCTTTCTATCCATCATCCTATATCTATTGAAGGCGGTGCGCCGGGAGTGACGAAGCAGCTTGCTGGTGCATTTTCTAGGCAGGGCCATGACGTCACGGTCTTGTCTTTTGAGGACATTCCCCGGCGTTTTCAAGGTAAAGCTGCGCAACTCGTCTTTCCATGGGTCGTCGCCCGCCATATCGACCGACAGGCGCGGGAGTATGATATTATGGACCTGTCCAGTGGGGACGGTTGTCGCCTGAATTCTGAGAACTACAAGCGGTCACTGATAGTGTTTCGTAGCCATGGACTCGAGCATGCCTCCGCTGAGCAGACTCGCGCGGCAGCACGACGTGGTGAACTCAAGCTCTCATGGAAATATCCACTGTACCACGGTGGGTGGCGGTTGCATGAAGTGGCGCGGTCCTTGCGTCTTGCCGATCTTGGATTGCTTCTCAGTCAGAGGGATCTGGACTATGCGGTTAGTCGCTTGAAGGTTGACCCTTCACGCTGCGAAATAGTGCCCAATGGCCTACCACCAGCTTTTTTACAGCAACCCTTGTCCGTAGTTCCGGATGCAAATAACCCGTTGCGCGTTGCCATGATTGGTGGATATCTTCATCGCAAGGGATTTCCATATGCGATCGGTGCCTTGAGCCGCCTTTTTGCGCGCTATTCATTACTGGAAGTGGGTTTTTTGGGAGTCGGTAAAGGCAATGCCTCAAGGATTGAGGAGGAATTAGGCGAAGCAGGACGTGGTCGTGTAAATATTGTTGAGAGCTATGCACATGAAGAATTGCCGAAACTGCTGCAAAATTATCACGTGCTCCTGTTTCCGAGTTTGTCCGAGGGGTTTCCGTTAGCAGCCTTGGAGGGTATGGCCTGTGGATTAGCATTGATCACTACCTCCACGGGTGGACTTGCAGAACGCCTGCGAGACCGGCACGACGCGATGATTATTCCGCCCGCAAATGAGGCAGGAATCGAACACGCTATCGAGGCACTGCTCAACGATCGTTTCCTGTTACAGCGTGTGCGTGAAGCGGGACAAGCCAAAGCACAATCATTTTCTTGGGATAGCATCGCGCGTGATCAACTAGCCTTGTATGCTCAACGGCTGGAGGAAAAATGCAAATGCTCGGATTTCCGTTCTCGATAGTTACCGTCGTACGAACGATCTGCACCTGTGTGCGAACTGCATATTGTCAAGGGTATAAATCTGAGTTGTCGGAGTGTGGGCAGTAAATGATAACGATGAGGAACCTTCTAGTATTCGTTATTTTTAATTTTTATCATTAAAGCTTATCCATTCTTTCTCGACAGCCTCTTTAAATTCTTCACAAAAGCGTTCAGATCCGAAACGCAAAGCGTTTTCCCGGCAATTGATGGGTTTGATCAGCGCGATGTTTTTTTCGAACTGTTCTACGGCTGCCATGATAGCTGACTGGGTTTGTTCATAAAAAAAGACACCAGTCGGTTCTTGGCAAACGGGTCCATCATTCTGGGCATTTTCTTCAAGCAGCGGAACGATGGTTTCACGCGCCCCCCCCTTGCCAAAGGCTATTACTGGCGTACCGCAAGCCTGGGCTTCCAACGGTGCGATGCCAAAATCTTCTTCTGCTGCAAATACAAAGGCTTTCGCATTCTGCAAATGCTCCAGCAACACCTGGCTTTCGGCAAAGCCCAGTAACTGCACATTAGGACCTGCAGCTGCCCTGACTTTTTCATAGTCCGGTCCATCACCGATGACGATCAGTTTTTTGTCGGGCATGGCCGTGAAGGCCGCGACAATCAGGTCTACTTTTTTGTAAGGGACCATGCGCGAGGCGGTTACATAATAGTTTTGTTTTTCTTGCTGCAGAGTAAAGCTGGAAATGTCTACCGGTGGCGCAATAATTTGTGCCTGACGCCGGTACACCTTGAAAATTCTCCGCGCAACAAAGGCAGAGTTGGCGATGAAGCTGTCCACACCATTGGCTGTGCGGGTATCCCAAAGACGTACATAGTGCAGGATAATGCGCGCTATCCATCCCTTGATACCATGATCCAGTCGGGACTCCTTTAAGTATTGATGCTGGAGATCCCAGGCATAACGAATGGGCGAATGCACATAACTGATGTGTAGTTGATCTGGCCCGGTCAGTACACCTTTGGCAACGGCATGACTACTACTGAGGATGAGGTCATAACTGGAGAGATCAAATTGTTCGATGGCTAGAGCCATGAGGGGTAAATAGCTACGGTACTTGGTCCTGGCTTTGGGCAGTTTTTGAATAAATGAGGTGTGGACGGGCTTGTTGGCGATGAAGCCACGTTTGTTGTCGGGAAGAAAATCTACCAGACTAAACAGATCTGCTTCGGGATAGCATTGGATCATCTGTTCCAGTACGCGTTCGGCACCAGCATAAGTTACCAGCCAGTCATGAACGATGGCCACGCGTGGCTTTTGGAGCGTCATTGGGGGTGTCCGGTGGTTTGCATGTGGGCTGATTATAAAGGGTTTGGATGGCAAGACAAATATCGCTTTCTGATGATGCACTGGAATGCCTCTGCTTCCGGTATGAAATTCTGCTAAAATCCTTCAGTCAGGATTTTTCGGATACATACAATGGAAACCAGCAATCCCCCCAAGCGGCGGCTTGAGCCGCTCTGTGACAAAATATCCCTGCCGGTGATTCGGGCGGTTGTAGATGACTTTTACAATCGTATTCAGGTGCATCCTACCCTGGCCGAGCCATTTTCCATTGTTCAGGACTGGGACTTGCACAAGGATCGTCTGGTGCATTACTGGTGGACGGTATCGGGTGGACTGCCCTATAAGGACTACCGCTATGCGCTTGGGGACAAGCACGCCCCGGTGGGGGTCACCAATCCTTTGGTGGATGACTGGCTGGCTTTGTTTCACGAGACCATGCTGGACCACATGGACGCGGATTTGGCCAAACGCTGGCACGGTATGGCTGCGGGTATTGGTGAATCCCTGCGCTTGATGTTCGCGCCTCGCGAGGATTAGGCCGGGCCGTCACCCTGGTCCAGGAAAAAGCGATAGGCGGGATTGCTGCTTTCGGGATAATTGGGGTAGTTTATTCTGGTCAGCATCTCTTCAAAATGCTGCAGGTCGGCATCGGGAACTTCAAAACCGGCCAGGACGCGACCCAAGTCCACCCCGTTATTCCGGTAATGAAACAGGCTGATATTCCACTGCCCGCCCAGCTTTTCCAGAAATTCCATGAGTGCCCCCGGCCGTTCCGGGAACTCAAAGCGGTAGACGCGTTCGTTTTGTGCTTCGCTGGCATGACCGCCGACCATGTGGCGGATGTGCAGCTTGGCCATTTCGTCATCGCTGAGGTCCAGCGCCTGGTGCCCGCTTTCCTGTAATTGCCGGAGGAGGGCAGCGGCATCTTCCCGATTACGAATGGCGACGCCGACAAAAATATGGGCGCAATCCCGGCGGTGCAGGCGATAGTTGAATTCGGTGACGACGCGCTGGCCAATTGCCGTACAAAAATCCCGGAAGGCACCGGGCGTTTCCGGAATGGTGACAGCAAACAGGGTTTCCCGGGCTTCGCCCAGTTCGGCGCGTTCGGCAATGAAGCCCAGCCGGTCAAAATTCATGTTGGCGCCGGAGAGCAGGGCGACCCAAGCCCCACCCTGTCCAGGGTCTTCAGCCGCCTTGCGTTTCAGTCCGGCGAGAGCAAGAGCGCCAGCGGGTTCCATGATGGAACGGGTTTCATCAAACACATCCTTGATGGCGGCGCAGATTTCATCATTGCTGACCCGGACGACCTCATCCACATATTGCTGGCAGAGGGCAAAGGTGTGTTCACCGACCTGTTTGACGGCCACACCGTCGGCAAAAATACCTACCTGGGGCAGAGTGATCCGTTTCCCTGCCTGCAGGGACTGATACATGGCATCGGCTTCAAAGGGTTCGACGCCAATGATGCGAATTTCCGGGACAATGGACTTGAGGTAGGCGGCTACTCCGGCGATCAGTCCACCACCCCCGACGGGCACAAAAATCGCCTCGAGACCGGCACCCCGCTGCCGTAATATTTCCGCCCCCACGGTTCCCTGCCCGGCGATGACCAGAGGATCATCAAAGGGGGGGATAAATACCATGCCCGATTGCTGTACCAGTTGGAAACAGTGGGTCTGGGCGTCCGAAAAGTTATCGCCGTGCAGAATCACTTCGGCGCCCCGTGCCCGCACCGCATTGACCTTGATTTCGGGCGTGGTGGCAGGCATGACGATGATGGCACGAATGCCCAGTTTCTGGGCGGAGTAGGCGACGCCCTGGGCATGATTGCCCGCGCTGGCGGTAATCACTCCGGCGGCTTTTTCGGCGGCGGAAAGTTGGGCGATTTTGTTGTAGGCGCCGCGTAGCTTAAAGCTGAATACCGGTTGCAGGTCTTCGCGCTTAAACAGAACCTCGCGCTGCAGGCGTGCACTCAACTTGGGTGCGGCTTCCAGCGGGGTTTCCCGGGCAACATCATAAACCCGGCTGCAAAGGACTTCCCGAAGCAGATTTTTCACGATTTAGGCTGCTCCCGGGGCTGGAGCTGCATGAGTTTGCGAAATTCGGCAATGTCCGGGGCCAGTGCGGCATTGGCTTTTTCTTCCATGGTTTCATAGCGGCGCAGCACTTCTTCACCCATTTCCGTCAGATGGGCACCGCCGCCGTGACTGCCGCCGGTGGCAGTGCTGACCACGGGTGCCAGAAAACTGTGATTCATGGTGTCTACCAATAACCAGGCGCGTCGGTAGCTCATGTGCATACAGCGGGCCGCAGCGGAAATGGAACCGGTTTCGCGGATATGGCGAAGCAACTCGGCTTTGCCGGGGCCAATGGCAATGGCTTCTGCCAGTAAAACCCGCAGACGTGGTTGCAGATGATCGCTCATGCGTTGTTCCTCCCGTCAAAATAATCCAGCAATGTGTGCGGTAACCAGTCCAGACGTCCGGGAAAAGGCCCGGACATGAAGCCCACATGCCCCCCATGTGGGGTTACGCAGGGCGTTATCGCCGCACTCAACATGGCCTTACGAACGCTGGCTATGGGTACAATCGGATCATCCGCGCTGTTTAGCAGCAGGGTAGGCACGGTAATATGACGAAGCAGGGGAGCGGATGATCCTTCTTCCCAAAAACTTTGGGCGCCTGCGAAACCATGTACCGGGGCCGTAAAATGCTCGTCAAAATCATACAGGTTTTTGGCGGAAAAAACCTGTGGCCAATCTGCCAGTTCCGGATAGTGTCGCTGAAAACGGCGCACACTTTGTTTCATGTTTTTCAGAAAGTAACGATTGTAAAAACGAATTCTGCCTTTCTGCAAAAATTCAGCAGTCGCTACCAGATCAATGGGGGCACAGACGCCAGCGGCTTTACTCAGGATCGGCTCAGCGTTGGCTCCCTGTTCACCGAGATATTTCAGAAGAGCATTGCCGCCCAGGGAAACACCTACTGCATAACGATTTCTGTCGGGCAGGAGTTCTGCAACCTTTTCCAGCATCCAGGTGATTTCGCTGCTGTCGCCAGCGTGATAACTGCGGGGCAGGCGATTGTCGATACCACCGCAGCCACGAAAATTGATGAAACAGCCGCCCCATCCCCTGTGGCGCAGGGCACTTGCCAGTGCCAGTGCATAATGTCCCCGTGAGCTGCTACCCAGGCCATGAAACAGAATGACCACGGGCGCTTGGGGAGGGGCGTCTATCCAGTCGACCGCCACTTGATCATGATCGGGTGTGGTCCAGATTTCACGGCGCAGGGGAACCTTGCCGGATCGGGCGAAAAATGGAGCCCAGATCGTCTGCTGATGCCCACCCCGGGACCACCAGGGTGGTTGAAATTCACAGGACAACTTTAATCTTCGATGTAAGCGTCGTGCTGACGGAGGTAAGCCTCAAGATCGTCAATACAGCTTCCACAACCGCCGCCACAACCGGCGTGGACCATCAGCAGTTCCATAAAAGGTAAAGGTTCAGCGCGTTGGCGCTCCAGAATTTCCATAAAAGTGGCGGCTGAACAACAGCAGTAAGGGCTGTCATCGGCTTCCTCGGGTGCGGCAGACATGGTAAAAGCTTCACCTCTCAGCAAGGTACGCTGGAACAATGCCATACAGTAGCCATTGCGGGCGCGGGGTGCAAGACTTTGACAGCGGATTTTTGCAGGGAGTCGATTATTTTGCACTTGGGGCTGGTAATGTCTGAATCATGCTATAAAATGGCCCTATTGGGTGAACTGGATCTTGTTTGTCACAAAAAGTTCATAAAAGTGCCGCACTATTGTCATATTTGTGAGTCATAATAAGGAAGGTTTGCTATCGTTTTTGCACGGAGAGCTCTGCATGTTAAGCACTCAATCTCACGGCAGTACCGATCACGTGACTAAGAAAAAAGATCGTTCCTTGCGACTTTATCTGGCCCGTCATCAGGACGAAGTGGAGGCAGCGCAACGTTTACGTTATGAAGTATTCAGTGCCGAATATGGCGCCCAACTCAGTGGTGGGCCGGGTCTGGACCAGGATGAATATGATCCTTTCTGTGAGCACCTGATTGTAGAAGATGAAAACCGTCAGGAGGTGGTGGGGACTTACCGCCTTTTCCTGCCCGAGAAAGTCCCTTCAGTGGGCCGCTATTATGCCGAGACAGAGTTTGATTTATCCCGTTTGCTCGCCCTGAACAGCCGGATCATGGAGCTGGGTCGTTCCTGCGTACATCCCGATTACCGTCAGGGCGGGGTGATTACCCTGCTTTGGTCGGGGCTGGCTGAGGCCATGTCCATGTGGCAGATCGATTACCTGATGGGTTGCGCGAGTGTGCACAGTACGGATGGCCCGGCCCTTGGGGCGTTGTATCAGCAACTTCAGCAATATTTGACTCCGCAGGAACAACGGGTTTTCCCGCTGCGCGAAGTTCCGGGTTTTGACCAGCTTGCAGAGGTGGAAGCCGCTTCTTTGCCTTCTCTGCTGAAGGGATATTTGCGGGCCGGTGTCCGGGTGGGGGGAGAGCCGTTCTGGGATCCCCAGTTTCACTGCGCAGATTTTTTTGTATGGTGTGAATCCACCCTCATCACTCCCCGTTATCAGCAGCGCTTTCTGGAACCGGTGGGCTCCAGAAAATGAGAAGGCGCAAACAAACGCCGGCTCCGGTTCTCATTCACTATCCGGGGCGGCGTTTGCGGCGTATGCGGCCCAATGCCCTGCGGCGTTTTTGGCGGATCCCTATGCTGTTGCTTTATCTCTTGTTGGCTTATCCGCTAGCGCTCTGGACTTGTGCCCGCAAAGCGCAACCTGATGAGTCCAGTTATCGGGCTTTTGCCTGGTGGAGCCGTCGCGCCTTGCGAGTTTTGGGAATTCGCCTGCGTGTAGATGGTAAAATCCCGGTACAACCCGTGATGATTGCCGCCAACCATGTGTCTTATCTGGATATTCTTGCTCTGGCGACCTTGATCCCAGGCCGTTTTGTGGCGAAAAAGGAGATGCGTGACTGGCCTTTTTTCGGGATCATGGGAGTCTGGTTGGGAACCTTGTTTATTGATCGCAGCGATGCCCGGGCCAGTCAGCGCATCATGCGTCAGGCCAGTGACATTATTATGGCAGGAACCAGCGTGGTGCTGTTTCCGGAAGGAACCACCAGCGATGGTAAATCGGTGGGTGAATTTTATGCCGCGCCTTTTGAAACAGCCGCAGCCGCCAAAGCTGAAACAGTGCCGGTAGCCTTGCGTTATGAGGACGTGTTGCAACCGGGGCAACCGGATGGATTGTGTCCTTTTGTTGGCGACGACAGTTTGTTCGGACATCTCTGGAGGCTGGCCGCTGCCGCACCCTTGACCCTGCGGGTGGAATTTCTACCCGCCTTACCTTCTGAACTGGGGCGGCGGCAGCTCGCACAGCAAACCCGTATGGCAATCAGTGAGGCCTTGCAGCGCATGGAACAGGGTGCTTCTATAACTTATCTGCAACCACGGCGCGGGCGTCATCCGCTGCGCGATGCCTGGGCAGCCTGGCGACGCAGCCACGGTGGCTGAGATTTAACTCTTTTCAAACTTAAATGGACTGCCTTGCAGGGTTCCAGCCATGGACCGTGTCCACGAGGGTGGCAACATTCTCTATGGGGGTTTGGGGCGTAATTCCATGTCCCAGATTGAAAATATGGCCTGTTCCAGCCCCATGACTTTCCAGAACCCGTAGGGTTTCCTGCCGTACGCCTTCGCTGCTGCCATATAAAGCAACAGGATCCATATTTCCTTGCAGGGCAACCTTTTGACCCAGCCGCTGCCGGGCGACATGCAGTTCCGTACTCCAGTCGAGTCCGATGACATCGGCACCACTGCCGGCCATGGCTTCCAGCCAGTTGCCACCGCCTTTGGTAAAGATGATGACGGGAACCTTTCTCCCGTCTGCTTCGCGGCGCAGGCCGGCAATAATCCGGGTCATATAGGCCAGAGAAAACGCTGCATAGGCGGGAGTGCTGAGGCTGCCGCCCCAGGTATCAAAAAGCATGACAGCCTGGGCACCAGCAGCAATCTGGGCATTCAGATAGGCGGTTACTGAAATGGCAAGATGCGCCAGCAAATGGTGCAAGGTGGCGGGGTCGCTGTAAAGCAGGCTTTTGATATGGATGAAATCCCGGCTGCCACGACCTTCGATCATGTAGCAGGCGAGGGTCCAGGGGCTGCCGGCAAAACCGATGAGGGGTACGCGCCCATCGAGCTCGCGACGAATCAGGCGTACGGCATCCATCACAAAACGCAGTTCATTTTCAGGATCAGGTTGACTGAGGCGGGCAATGTCCGCCGCAGAGCGCAGGGGCTTTTCGAAAACCGGGCCTTCTCCTTCCTGAAAACTCAAGCCCAGACCCATCACGTAGGGGATGGTGAGAATGTCCGAGAAGAGGATGGCGGCGTCCAGGGGAAAGCGGTCGATGGGTTGTAAGGTGACTTCGCAGGCCAGTTCCGGCGTGGTGCAGAGGGTCAGAAAGTCACCCGCCCGGGCGCGGGTAGCGCGGTATTCCGGGAGGTAGCGTCCCGCCTGCCGCATCAGCCAGACCGGAACCTGATCTACGTGCTGCTGCAGGCAGGCGCGCAGAAAACGATCATTGTGCAGGGTACTGGCCATAATCCTTAAACTCCCAACTGATCGAGAATACCCTCGGCGGCTTTGCGGCCTTCATCCACGGCAGTGACTACGAGATCCGAACCGCGCCGCATGTCGCCGCCCGCAAAAATGCGGGCATTACTGGTCTGAAATTGGGCATTGGTGCGAATCCGTCCACGCTCGTCAATTTCAATGCCGTGTTCTCCAAACCAGGAGGCGGGGGAGGGATCAAAGCCAAAGGCAATGATGACCACATCCGCATCCAGAATTTGCTCGGAACCGGGGATGAGTTCGGGATGACGGCGACCTTTGGCGTTGGGTTCGCCCAGCTGCGTTTCCACCATACGGACAGCCTTTGTACCCTCTTGTTCAGTGCCGATAATTTCGACGGGCTGGCGATTGAAGAGGAATTTCACGCCTTCTTCGCGGGCATTGGCGACTTCCCGTCGGGAGCCGGGCATGTTTTGTTCATCGCGACGATAAGCACAAATGACGCTGCTGGCGCCCTGACGCACGGCAGTCCGCACACAGTCCATGGCCGTATCGCCACCACCCAGTACGACGACTTTTTTGCCGGAAAGGTTGATGTAGGGCAGAGTCGGGTCCGGAAGCTGCATCAGATGACGGGTGTTGGCAATCAGATAAGACAATGCCTTGATGACGCCGGGGAGATGCTCACCGGGAAGATTGCCGGTCTTGGCGGTATAGGTGCCCATGCCGAGGAAGACGGCATCAAAGTCGTTCAGCAGTTGTGCCAGGGAAATGTCTTTACCTATTTCTGTTCCCAGTTGAAACTCAATGCCCATTTCCTGCAGCAGATCAGCGCGGCGGGCAATGACTTCCTTTTCCAGCTTGAAGGGTGGAATACCAAAAGTCAGCAACCCACCCACGGCGGGATAGCGATCAAAAACGGTGACTTTGGTGCCGGCACGATTGAGAACATCCGCACAGCCCAGTCCTGCAGGTCCGGCTCCGACGACGGCCACCTTTTTACCGTTGGGGCTGACGGTACCGGTGCTGGGACGCCAGCCGCGTGCCAGGGCTTCCTCGCTGATGAATCTTTCGAGATTGCCGATAGTGACGGCTCCGTAGCCGTCATTGAGGGTGCAGGCGCCTTCGCAAAGCCGGTCTTGCGGGCAAATGCGCCCGCAGATTTCCGGGAGGGTGTTGGTCTGATGGGAAAGTTCTGCCGCTTCTTCAATGCGGTTTTCCACAATCAACTGCAGCCAGTTGGGAATGTAATTGTGCACCGGGCACTTCCATTCACAATAGGGATTACCGCAATGCAGGCAGCGGTCGGCCTGGAGCTTGGCACTGTCCAGATCAAAACTGGTGTAGATTTCCTTGAACGCTTCGCGGCGTTCTTCTACGTCCAGTTTTTTCGGGTCCTGCCGTGGGTCTTCGATGAAGGCAAAATGGCTCATAATTTTTCCTCGGGATAGCGCTGAGAATCAGCTGGCTTCTTCCAGCAGAACATCCAGCTTCGCTGCCTTGGGCACCACGAGCCAGACATCACGAATGAAATGGGACCAGTCTTTCAGCAGGCTGGCGGCGTAGCTGCTGCCGGTTTGGGCAACGTGGGTTTCGACATGACGGCGGAGCAGGGCCGCATAGCCGCGCATGGATTCGGTCTCGATGCGGTGACAGTTGACCAGTTCGCCATTGACCTGATCGGCGAACTGCCGGGCCTGATCGCGGACAAAAGCGAGACCACCTGTCATGCCCGCACCAAAATTGACACCCACGGAGCCGAGAATGATGACCTGGCCTCCGGTCATGTACTCGCAGGCATGATCCCCTGCGCCTTCAATGACGGCAATGGCCCCGGAATTGCGCACTGCAAAGCGTTCTCCGGCGCGCCCTGCGGCAAACAGGCGCCCACCTGTGGCGCCATACAGGCAGGTGTTGCCGACAATGGCCGAGTCCTGGCTGGCATAACTGGTCCCTGCCGGGGGGGCAATGACAATGGTGCCGCCGTTCATGGCCTTGCCCACATAATCATTGGCATCCCCATGCAGTTGCAGGGTTACACCCTGCACGCAGAAGGCACCAAAAGACTGACCGGCCGTGCCCGTCAGTTCCACATGAATGCTGTCTTCTGGCAGGCCGCTATTCCCGTAACGGCGCGCAATTTCTCCGGACAGGCGGGCACCAATGGAGCGATTGACGTTGCGGATCGGATAGTGCAAACGGGTGGGAATTTTGTCTTCCAGTGCCGGACGGGCATCCTTGACCATCTGTTCAGCCAGTTCACCCTGATCAAAGGGCGGATTGCGGTCCTGGGTGTGGAAGTTGACATCAGCATTACGCAGCTCTGCATTGGCGAGCAGTGGCAACAAATTCAGACGTTCCTGCTTTTCAGTCTGGGCTCCACCGATTTCCAGCAACTGGCTGGCGCCAATCAGTTCATCAAAGCGGCGGATGCCCAACTGCGCCATGATCTGACGGGCTTCTTCGGCCACAAAGCGGAAATAATTGATGGCCATTTCCGGCAGACCGGTGAAATGCTTGCGCAGGGTTTCATCCTGGGTGGCAATGCCGGTAGCGCAGTTGTTGAGATGGCAAATACGTAGGTATTTGCAGCCCAGGGCAATCATCGGCGCAGTGCCAAAGCCAAAGCTTTCTGCACCCAGTAAGGCCCCCTTGATGACATCCAGACCGGTTTTGAAACCACCATCAGCCTGCAGGCGTACCCGATGCCGCAACTGGTTGCGACGCAGGGTGACCTGGGTTTCGGCAAGTCCCAGTTCCCAGGGGGATCCGGCATATTTGACCGAGGTCAGCGGGCTGGCGCCGGTGCCACCATCATAACCGGCAATGGTAATGCGATCGGCATAAGCCTTGGCCACACCCGCAGCAATGGTGCCGACACCCGCTTCGGAAACCAGTTTGACGGACACATAAGCCTGGGGATTGATCTGCTTCAGATCAAAAATGAGTTGAGCCAGATCTTCAATGGAGTAAATATCGTGGTGGGGCGGGGGGCTGATCAGGGCCACGCCTTCCTTGGCATAACGCAACCGGGCAATGATGCCACTGACTTTGTGACCGGGCAGTTGACCCCCTTCACCGGGTTTGGCTCCCTGGGCAACCTTGATCTGCAATTCTTCGGCATTGACCGCATACTCTGGCGTCACACCAAAGCGCCCCGAAGCAATCTGTTTGATTTTGCTGACCTTGTTGTTGTGGTAGCGGGCAGGATCTTCGCCGCCTTCACCCGAGTTGGAGCGCCCACCAATGCTGTTCATGGCAATCGCCAGGGCTTCGTGGGCTTCCGGCGATAGAGCCCCCAGGGACATGGCTGCCGTATCAAAACGCGGAGTAATGGCTTCAATGGACTCCACTTCGCTGAGGGGGATGGGTTGCGCAGTGCTTTTCAGTTGCAGCAAATCCCGCAAGTTGGTGACCGGACGTTCGTTGACCAACCCTGCAAACACCTGGTAATCCTCATAGCGTCCGGATTTGACGGCTGTTTGCAGGCTCTGGACGACATCGGGATGGTAGGCATGATACTCACCGCCATTCACATATTTCAGTAATCCACCCACGGGCAGGGTTTTTCTGGGAATGTAGGCATCGCGCACCTGCTGGCGGATATCGGCTTCAAGCAGTTCAAAACTGGCCCCGGCAATCCGGCTGACAGTACCCTTGAAGCAACGCTCCACCACCAGTTCATCCAGACCCAGGGCTTCAAAAAGCTGGGTACTGCGATAGGAGGCGAGGGTGGATATGCCCATTTTCGAGAGGATTTTGTAGAGCCCCTTGTCGATGCCCTTACGATAATTTTCCAGGGCCTTGACCAGGGTCAGGGGCTGACTGAAGGCGTGCCGTTCGCTGAGGCTGCGGACAATGGCATAGCTGAGGTAAGGATAGACGGCCGTCGCACCATAGCCAATCAGGGTGGCAAATTGATGGGGATCGCGGGCATGCGCCGTGGCTACGACAATGTTGGCTCGGGTCCGTAGGCCCGCATCAATGAGTGCATGATGAACAGCCCCTACTGCCATGAGTGCCGGAATGTAAAGGCGATCACGCTCCAGGGCATGATCGGACAGCACCAGAATGACGGCACCATGGCGGACAGCGGTAATTACTTCTTCACAGAGCGCTTCAATGGCCCCACCCAGGTTGCTGTCTGTGGCAGAATAGCAGAGGCTGAAAGTCTGGCTGCGAAAGGCCGGTTCTTCACGACTGGTCAGGGCGACAAAAGTACTGTCGGAAAGAATGGGTGACTGAATTTCGATGCGGCGGGCATATTCGGGGCGCTCTGCGAACAGATTGCTTTCGCTGCCAATCACCGTATTCAGGGACATTACCAGGGCTTCACGCAGGGGATCAATGGGGGGATTGGTGACCTGCGCAAACTGCTGCCGGAAATAATCGGCAATGTGGCGTTTCTGTCCGGAAAGTACCGCCATGGGGGTGTCGTCGCCCATGGAGCCCACCGCTTCCTGAGCGCCTTCGGCGAGAATGCGGATGACCTGATCTTCTTCCTCAAAACTGACGCCAAAGGCCTTTTCACTGAGCAGCAGGTCGCTAACGGGCAGGGCCGGGGTCAGATCATGGTCATCGCGATGCAGATGCTCCGCATATTCATCCAGCCATTCCCGATAAGGATGACTGTTCATGATTTCGGTATCGATGCTTTCCGAGTCGAGGAAGCGTCCGCTTGCCATATCCACCGCGACCAGCTGGCCGGGTCCGACCCGCCCCTGCACGGCAATATCCTGATGCTGGTAGTCGAAAACGCCTACTTCCGAAGCAATGTTGATGATGCGGTCTTTGGTGATGACATAACGCGCTGGCCGCAAACCATTGCGATCCAGGGCACAGGCGGCGATGCGGCCGGTGTTCAGAACCAGACCGGCGGGGCCATCCCAGGCTTCCATACGCATGGAGTGATATTCATAAAAAGCCCGCAGAGCCGGTTCCATATGCGGAACATTGTGCCAGGCCGGGGGCACCAGCAGGCGGATGGCCTTGAAGAAATCCATGCCGCCCTGCACCAGCAGCTCCAGCATGTTGTCGAGACTGAAGGAATCACTGCCACCGCCTACGGCCGGAAGGACCTCAGCCATGGGCAGCAGGTCACTGTGCAATTGCGCTTCCCGGGCCTTGGCCCAGAGGCGATTACCCTGCACCGTATTCAGTTCGCCATTATGGGCGAGAATGCGGAAAGGCTGGCAAAGGCGCCACTCCGGCCAGGTGTTGGTGGAAAAGCGCTGATGATAGGTGACCAGTGCCGAGCTGAAGCGCGCGTCGCGCAGGTCGGGATAAAATACTGGAAGATTTTCCGGAAGGACCAGGCCCTTATAGCCGATTACCTGAGAAGAACAGGTGACGGCAAAAAATTGCGGGTCTGCGACGAAACGCTTTTCTACCCGGCGACGCAGGCGATACAACAGCCGCTCATGCGTATCCACGTCCTGATCTTCGGGCAGGCCGACAAATACCTGCCAGACGGCGGGCAAGCTGCTCAGGGCTTCTTCTCCGCAAGCCGAGTTGTCGGTCGGTACCTGCCGCCAGGCAACACTGCTCAGGCCGAGATCCCGGGCTTCTGCATCCAATGCATCACGGATGGTCTGGGCAAGGGTGGCGTCCCGGGGCAGAAAAAACTGACCCACACCAAAATGTTCAGGAAGCTTAATCCCCATTTCCGCCGCAACGCTGTGGAAGAACGCGCGCGGCATCTGGACCAGCAGGCCGCAGCCGTCGCCACTTTTACCATCAGCGGCTACTGCACCGCGATGCGTCAGGCGGGCCAGTGAGGCAATGGCCGTGGCGACAATAGCATGGCTGGCCTGATTATCCATCTGGGCAATCAGCCCGAAGCCGCAGGAATCTCTTTCAAAGTCGGAGGAGTATAAGCTTTGCGTCATTAGGTCACCTGGTCCGTTCCGTCACCCTGTCGCTGAACTGCAAAGCAGGGCTGGACATTATAGCGGGCTTATGGACGAGCTCCAAGAGGCGCAGGAGGGCCGATTGTCAGGCTTCACCGTGGGGATCAAAAAGGCGGTCATATTCAGCAATGGCGAAACGGTCGGTCATGCCGGCAATGTAATCGGCGACTATGCGGGCCTTGCTTTTGTCCTGCTGATCCGTGGCCTGAATGCGTGCCTGATACTTTAAGAGAAGCAGGCGGGGATCTTCGCGCAGGGTATGAAAAAGACGGCGTACCAGGCGTTTGGCTTTTTCCGCCTGGCGGTGAACCCGGGGGTGCCGATACATGCGATGAAACAGAAAGCTTTTCAGCGACTTGATTTGGCCAGCGATTTCCGGGCTGTGAGCCGCCAGTGGCCGGGTACTGGCCCGGACCTCGGCAATGCTGGTGATATGATTACTCTGGATACGCTGTCGCGTTTCCGCAACCAGGTCATTAATCAGCAGATTGATCAGGCGCCTTCCGGTTTCGTGACGGAGAATGGTTTTGGAAGCCTCCGGATACCGATCCTGTACTTCGGCATAGATCGAGCCATACAAACTGTTGCTGCACAGTTCCTGCAGATCCAGCAGGCCCGCGCGCAGGCCGTCGTCAATATCGTGATTATTGTAGGCGATTTCATCGGCCAGATTGGTGATTTGCGCTTCCAGGGAAGGTTGGGTACCGCGCAGAAAACGCTCGCCCACATCGCCCAGATCGGCGGCTTTGCTTTTGGCGCAATGTTTGAGTATGCCTTCACGGGTCTCAAAACTCAGGTTCAGACCGGGAAAATCTCCATAACGGACTTCAAGACGGTCCACAATCCGCAGGGACTGAATATTGTGCTCGAAGCCGCCAAGATCGCTCATGCATTCCTGCAGGGCATCCTGTCCCGCGTGACCAAAGGGGGTGTGTCCGAGATCATGGGCCAGGGCGATGGCTTCTACCAGATCTTCATCCAGTCCCAGTTGCCGGGCAATAGCACGCCCAACCTGCGCGACTTCGAGCGTGTGGGTGAGGCGGGTACGATACAAATCTCCCTCATGATTGACGAACACCTGGGTTTTATACTCCAGACGGCGAAAAGCGCTGGAATGAATGACCCGGTCGCGGTCGCGCTGAAAGGGGCTGCGGCTTTCGGGCGGACTTTCTGCATACTTGCGGCCCAGGCTGCTTTCGGCACGGGCGGCGTAGGGGGCCAGCATCCCCTGAAAAACGCTGCCTTGATTATTCTGCACGACCAGCATGCTCCTCGCTGGACGGGGATTGTTCCGACTCTTCGATAACCCGCTGCATGGTTTCGGCCAGCAATGGCAGGCGGGCGGCAAAAAGCGCATAGGCCGCATCTGCATATTCGCGGATTTCATATTGGGCATCTTTTTTTCGCCGCAATTTGAAAAAATTCATGAGGCTACGAAAGTTGATGGTCCAATACACATCCGAGTAGGCAGCAACCGGCATGACGTTACGGAGAAGCTCCCGGGCACGGCCCCGATAAGGGTCACGACCGCCTTCCTTGGGTGCCAGTTCGCCGGATTCGCGGGCCTGATCAATACGTGTGCAGGCAGCGCTGTACTGGGTTTCATACCACTGGAAAAGTTGACCCATCAGGGCTTCGTATTCGGCCATCACCGTATCGTCCAAAACGGCGTAACCATCTACCGTGCGTGCCGCCTTATCAGGAATATAGGCCACAGAAATGGGTTTGCGGTAACGCATGGAAAATTCATTCCAGCTCGAAACCCGGTGTTTGACCCATTGGCGGAGCACAAAAATGGGCGCGATAAAGCGAAAACGGAAGTAGATGGTTTCAAAGGGGGTGCCATGTTGATCGCGGAGCAACTGGTAGAGCAGATTGCGATCGCGCTCGTTAAAGTCATGACCATTTTTCAGGCGTTGATTGGTCGTACTGATGCGGGCGGTATTGATGATGGTGGCTTCATCTCCCCAGCTTTCTTCCAGCTCGATGAAGCCAAAATTACCAATGCGCCGGGTTCCCCCGGGATTGAGAGCCATGCGCTGTGCCATTTCTGCCTGCAATTCTGCAGTGGCCTTGTTGATTTCGTTCATGCACTACGCTCCATAAAAGCCTGCAGGGTCTGGATAATGGCCGCAGGCGGCACATCGCCGGTAATCAGGGCGTTGCCAATGCTATTGAGAAGAATGAAGCGGATTTGACCGCCTTCCGCTTTCTTATCGACTTTCATGAAATCCAGATAGACGGAAGTTTCCAGGCGTGGGGCCAGAGTAGGGAGTCCCGCTGCCTTGATCAATTTGAAAATGCGATTTTGTTCACTTTCCCGCAGCAGGTCCAGGCGACGGGAAAGATCAGCAGCCATGACCATCCCGATAGCTACGGCTTCGCCATGCAGATAATGTCCGTAACCACTGGCGGCTTCAATGGCATGGCCAAAAGTGTGACCAAAATTCAAAATGGCGCGCAGCCCCCCTTCCAGCTCGTCCCTGGCGACCACATCCGCCTTGTCCCGGCAGGAGGTTTTGATGATTTTTGCCAGGACCTCGGTGTCGCGGGCGAGCACGGCATCCAGGTTGTCTTCCAGCCAGGAAAAAAAACCGGGATCGTTAATCAGCCCATATTTGATCACTTCAGCAAGACCTGAACGAAACTCCCGTTCTGGCAGGCTGTCGAGGGTGTCTGTATCGACAATGACCGTACGGGGCTGATAAAAAGCGCCGATCATGTTTTTACCCAGGGGATGATTGACGCCGGTTTTTCCGCCCACGGAAGAATCCACCATGGCCAGCAGGGTGGTGGGAATTTGCACACAGGCCACGCCGCGTTGATAAACGGCGGCAGCGAAGCCGGTGATATCACCCACTACCCCACCGCCCAGCGCGCAAAGTGTACAGTCGCGACCATAACCGGCGCTGAGCAGATGCCCGGCGATGAGCTGGATATTGTCGAGAGACTTGCTTTCTTCCCCCGCTGGCAGGGTGATGACCAGTGAATCCTTGTTCAGGGCCTTCAGGGTGTTTTGCAGGGCCTGCAGATAAAGTGGCGCGACATTCGTGTCGGTAATGATGGCGACCGGTCCCTTACTCAAAACCGGAGCGAAGAAGGTTGTGTCGCCGATAATGCCGCTGCCAATATGAATGGAGTAGCTGCGCTGACCAAGTTCTACACGAAGACTTTGCATATAATCTGAGCTCTTGTGGGCGGGTTTACCCTTCCATTGTTGAGTTTCTTGGGCCTGCAGGCAAGAGGGGCGTCCTCATTTAACCTGTTTGTGTGTGTAAATACCTTAAAATTCGCCGTAATACCTGATCTGAGCGCAGGCCATCACCGCTCACCCGCCAATGGGCGGTCTGCTGGTAAAGGCTGCTTCTTTGCTGGGCGAGGCTGCGCAGACGACTTTCTAGGTCTGAAGTTTGCAGCAAAGGACGGTTACGGTCGTGGCGGACTCTTTTTAACTGTTCTTCTACGCTGACATCCAGATAAATTACCTGACCCTTGTGGCGCAGATGGGCGCGGTTGCGGGGATCGAGAATAGCACCGCCGCCAGTGGCAAGGACCATATCCTGATTGTGCTCAGCCTGATCGGCAATGACTTTCGCTTCGCGCTCGCGAAAGCCGGCTTCTCCCTCAATTTCAAAAATAGTGGGTATGTCCACGCCCGTTTGGGTGACGATCAGTTGGTCACTGTCAACGTAGGGAATACGTAAACGGGCGGCCAGAAGCCGCCCGATGGTCGATTTGCCCGAGCCCATCGGCCCGATCAGAATGACCGTTCCGGTCATTGTCCGAGATTGCTATCGCCGTCGGCACCCGCGAGGCCGTCCTGGGCGTCACCGCCAACAACTTTGGGGGTGATGAACACCAGTAATTCGGTTTTGGCGACGCTGTCAACGTTACTTTTGAAGAGCCAGCCCAGCAGCGGAATATCTTTCAATAGAGGAATGCCTGTCTGGTTGTGATTGGTGGTGTCCGTATAAATACCGCCAATAACGATGGTCTGTCCATTGTTGACCAGCAGTTTGGTTTTGACTTCCTGAGTCTGGATGGGAATACCGGAAGGCAAGGCATTGGCGTAATTGGGCTGATTGTTTTTGGCGTCCACATCCAGGGTGATTTTGCCGTTGGGTGAAATATGCGGCGTCACATCCAGACTCAATTCGGCTTTTTTGAAGGAAACCGAAGTGGCGCCACTGCTGGTGGATTGCTGATAGGGGATTTCCTGACCCTGAGAAATGACTGCCTTTTCATTATCCTCAGTCATGACTTTCGGACTGGAGATGATTTTGGCGCGGTTATTCACCTGCAGGGCCTGCAATTGCAGGTTCAGAATGCGATTACCTGCAGCCGTTCCCAGGGCAAAGCCCAGAGAAGCTGGGCTAGCACTGGCCAAGGCCGTACCCGCATTGGAAGCAGCGAGATTGGCAAGAGCCGGTACGGTGAAGCCCGTGCCGGTCGTAGAACTGGAACTGCTGCCGCCCTGGATGGGATAGGCACCGCCCTGGGTTTCCGTTGTGCCCGTGGCTCCGGTTCCGGAAAGATTGACGACGCCACCTGCACCGTTGGAGGTATAGGTGCCACCCCAGTTGACGCCCAGAGAATGCGCCGCACTGGTGGTTATCTGGACAATGCGCGCCTCAATCAGGACTTGCGGTACGGGCTTGTCGATTTTGGCAATCAGTTTTTTGATATTTTCAATGTCTCGCGGGGTATCCCGGACCAGCAGGCTGTTGGTCCTCGTTACTACGGCCACGGAGCCGCGTGGACCAAGCAGGGAGTTACCGATAATGCTGGATTTTGGCAGTCCAAGGGCGTTTGCCAGAGATTGTTGTTGATAGCTGCTCATCTGATCGTCAGGGGCACCAGGTTGCTTGTTCTGGTCAAAACCTTCCAGCAGTGAAGCAATACTCGAGGCCTTTGCGTACTTGATCTGAATGAGCTGGGTTTCCAAAGGTTCCAGCTTGCGCTTGCTGGCATCGGCTTTAAGTTCCGCCTCTTCCTGGCTGGTAATCTGGTTGGCGGGAGCCACCCAGAGGATATTGCCAATGTGTTTGACCGCCAATCCCTGAGATTCGAGAATGACCTTGAAAGCCTGTTCCCAGGGTTCATTTTTCAAACGGATGGAAAGGCTGCCCGTCACATTATTGGAAACCACAATATTCTGGTGGGTGAAGTCGGCAATAACCTGCAAGGCATCCCGTACGCTGATGTTCTGGAAATCCATGCTCAGACGGGCGCTATCCTTGGGATTCTCAACCGCACTTTCGGTCTTGGGATGCACATCAATCATGGTCTGCTGACCCAGTTGATAAGCCGAGTATTCATAGGGACCATGAATGGCAAATACTAGGCGGGTATTCCGGCCAATAGGATAACTATCCACAAACTGTACCGGAGTGCCGAACTGGGTCACCCCAAAGCGATGGGTGTAGCTGGCGGGCAGGGTCGTGTTTTTGAGTTCAACCACCAGTTTGCCATCTTCCCGGGTAACGTTCATTTCCGGTTGCGGTCCGGTGATGGATAAATCCAGAATACCGCCACCCTGTTTGCCGCGCTTGAAATTCAGGCCATTGACCTGAGTGCCGTAGGTCATGACCGGAGCAGGAGCTGCTGCAGGACTTGCCATGACAGTAGCAGGACTGGATACCTCTGTTGCGCCTGAGGTCGCTGCCGGGGCAGGAGCTGCTGTAGGTGCGGTGCTGTCGACAAACGCCAGGCGATAACCGCCAACCGTAGGTTCTATCATGACTGCCTGGGGAGATTTCAGCAGCAGGTCCAGCCGGGCATTATGTCCCTCGTTTTCGGTCAGTACATTTTGTACTGCTCCGCTACCCATGACGGTGCCCACAGAGGGCAGAAAGTGGGCGTTGGTGAAATCGATTTGAACCCTATACCCGCCGTTAAGGGTATTGACATCATAGGCAGGGCGCGAATCACTATGAATGATGAAAGCGGTACCATGTTGATCCGGGCTGGGCGTGATGCTGCTGATAAGACTTTCTGCCCAGGCTGCCCCAGAGCTCAGGCTGAGTGCCGCAGCCAAAATGGCGCCGGTTAATGGACGCAGGCGCGGATGACGGCTACTGAGTGGAAGCTGGGCATTGTTGGCTGTGCGCATCTTTTTGTATTCCTCTGTATTCTTCGGGGTCAGGCTCGTCATGTTCAGTTACCACCCTGCATGTGTAAAACGGTCTGTTGTTTTTTGTAACCACCAAAAGCATTGGGTAAATATTGCTCAACAGTGACAGATTGTTTGCCCATCCTGTCGTCAATGCCCGTTATGCGTCCGTCATGTGTTCCGATGTAGCTACCCAATGTCGCGCGATATACTTTTGAGTCTGGAGCCGCAATGACGGCCCAGAGCTGTCCGTTAGCAGTACGCATGATGCCGCTGACGCTTAGGCTGGAAAGTGCATATTTCTCGAGGGGTTGAACAGGGCCATGAGAAGCCGGACGAGGGCCGGTATCTTCACTGGCGGCTTCCTTGCGCAGCAGCATTTCGGAAAAGCTGGTAAATGGATCACGATTGGCCGGGTTATTATAGGCAGTAGGCTGATAAGCCGGAGTTTTGGGCAAGGGTGTAA
This sequence comes from Acidithiobacillus sp. HP-11, assembly GCF_015100075.1. Classification (NCBI taxonomy): domain Bacteria; kingdom Pseudomonadati; phylum Pseudomonadota; class Acidithiobacillia; order Acidithiobacillales; family Acidithiobacillaceae; genus Acidithiobacillus; species Acidithiobacillus sp. HP-11. Next base: position 18,921 of record NZ_JACKYY010000024.1, on the reverse strand, counting down.
TGTGATGGTTGGTTTTTGGTCCGTTGGCCACAAACTCCCGTAAATGACTTAAGTTATCGCTGTCCGAGCAGCCCGCCAGCAAAGTGATGGCGACGCTGAAAGCCAGAATATGACGGGTTTTAATATAGAAATTCGCTCGGATTGGTTTCATGGCTTACCCCCGGCCTGGTTATTATTGCTTTTGTCTCCGTTATCCAGATAACGATAGGTGGTTGCCGTACATTGCATGGTCAGCTGCTGGGCAGCAAGGGCCTTGGCGGCAGGTGTGCTACCGGTATCAGGAACCCGGGTAATATCAATACCGCTGATAGTGACGATGCGGGGCATGGCAGCTACTGCTGCAGCAAAACGTCCGATGTCATTATAGGTACCAACCACTTTTAATTTCACCGGAATTTCAGCGTAAAAATTCTTGTTGATTTCACCAGTGGGTTGAAACAGCTCAAAATCCAGCCCCCGGCTACGTCCTGCCAAAGTCACATCATCCAGAAGTGATGGAATCTGGGTCCGGTTTGGAAGCTGTTCCAGAAACTTCTGAAACCGCACATTCATTTCCTTGATTTGTGCTTGATAGGCCGGTAACGATGCCGCCAGTAGCTGCTTTTGCCTGATCTGGATTTTCAGGCTCTGTTCCTGAGTATGCAGCGCATCGTATTTGTCGTTTTCCGGGGAGATGAATTCAAACCAGACGACAATGCCCAAAATCACGATAATGATGGCAATGGCAATCAATTTGGTTTTTAGCGGCCAGCGGAGGACGTCATCCACCTGCAAATTACGAATTTCGTCGAAAGTCACGGCTGGGCCTCCTGTGTGCCCGTTGTATGAGCGCTTTTATCGGCTGCGGTGGGTTTGCGGATGTTCATTTGTAAGGTGAACTGTCCAACCTCCTCGGAACCCAGTTTGGATTTGCTGATAATGTTTAACTGCGGTTCGGTAAATATTTTGGAGGCATCAATATTCCGCATAAAAGCGGCTACCTGATCATTATCTTCCGCATAACCATTCACGGTCATGGAATTTCCGGATTGCTGTAAATGGGTCAGAAAAACACCATTGGGGGTTTCTGCGGCCAGGGTATTGAAAACCTGTACTACCATATCCCGTTTATCCTGAAGATCGGTGATGATACCTTCTCTGGCGAGTAATTCATCCCGTTTTTTGCGGAGGTCGGCAATAGACGCGATTTTGCTGTCCAGTTGCGTGGTAACTCCCTGCAGGTAATTGACCTTAGTCTGTTCACTGGCGACGCGGGCACTGAAAATACTGTAAATTCCATAATAAAAAAGTGCTGCCAGCAAAAGAATGCCGAGGAGTGCGGCGGCCAGGAACTGGCTGCGTTTGGTGCGGCGCGCTTCGCGATAGGGAAGCAGGTTGATGCGAATCATGCCGAAATCCTCCGCAAAGCCAGACCACAGGCAACCGCCAGGGATGAGCGATCGGAGTCCATAAAACGCCTGCTGATTTGGGGTGAAATTTCCATGCCAGCAAAGGGATCGGGGACCAAGACCGGAAAACTGACCATTTGCCGTAACTGGTCGGCCAGTTGTGGAATTTTTGCACCTACTCCAAAAAGGTGGACGGCTGCTGTGGGTACGTCGGGCATGCTGGCCTGAAAAAAATCCAGAGAACGGAAAAGTTCCTGAGCCATATTGCGGGCAAAAGGCTGAAGCACTTCTTTTTCGTATTCTGGTGGGAGTCCGCCAAAACGCTCCATGCGCTGGGCGTCGTTACTGTCGAGATTATAGCGGCGCTGAATTTCTTCCAGTAGTCGGCTCAGACCAAAATTATGTTCCCGGGAATATACGGGATGTCCATCCTGAAAGACGTAGATGTTGGTGGTGATACTGCCGATTTCTACCAGAACAATGCCTTTGCCAGCTTGGTTAACGGTTTTGGTATTTGCTCCATTCAGATGCTCATGAAGTAACCACAGTGCAAACGGTTTGACATCGACAATCTGTGGCTTCAAGCCTGCCTCTTCGAGAACTGCTGCGCGATCTTCAATAGCTTCTTTTTTGCTGGCAACCAGCAAAACGTGATTGAAGCCTTTGCGCGTCTCATCTGGACCAAGAACAGAAAAATCAAAATTCACGGCATCAATACTGTAGGGGATGTATTGACTGCCTTCGTAGCGGATCTGGTCTTCGATCCCGACTTCGTCCAGATCAGCCGGCAGGGAAATGACTTTGACAATGGCGGTATTGGCGGGAAGGGCTGTAGCAACAGCCTTGGTACGAATGCGTGAACGTTCCAGAATAGTGCGCAGGGCGCGGGAAACGGCTTCAGTATCCAGAATATCCCGATCACTGACCGCTCCTGGCGGTAATGTCTCGGAATCAGCGTGCTCCACCCGGATTTTTCCACGGCTTTGGGCCAGCGAAACGAGCTTTACGGCATCAGAGCTGATATCCAGGCCCAGCAAAGGAGAACTTGGTATGCTTAGCACGTCTATTCCTTTTTTATGGTCTGACAAATGTTACAATCATTGCCTTGCAAATTAAGTTGATGAAACGTATGCATGGCTAGTATCTTTTTCGCAACTTGCGGTGGAAATTAGCAGCATTCCGGATTCTGTCAAGGCGCGAGACTACAAATAGTTACTCTTGTAGTGTCCGGTACGGCTATAAATCAGGCAAATAGCAGGAACCTTGATGACAGCAGAGCAACGAATATCGGATAGGCGCTGGATGAGCATGGCTCTGGATCTGGCGGCGCAGTCGGCTGCTGTCGGAGAGGTGCCGGTCGGTGCGGTGCTGGTGAACGAGGACGGAGTATTCATGGCGTGCGCCCACAATGCACCCATTGCCGAACACGATCCCAGCGCGCATGCAGAAATACGGGTGTTGCGTGCAGCAGCACGTCTGGCTGAGAATTATCGACTGAGGGGATCCACGCTCTACGTCACTTTGGAACCCTGTGTCATGTGTGTAGGAGCCATGCTTCATGCCCGGGTCAGCCGGGTAGTTTACGGAGCGGCTGATTCCAAGGCGGGGGCGGTGGAAAGCCTTTATCATTTACTGGACGACTCGCGTTTTAATCATCGCATTATGGCGGAAGGTGGTCTGTTGGCAGAACAGTCAGCAATCTTATTGCGGGATTTTTTTCGGGTGCGGCGCGCCCAACAAAAGGGTAAAGCATGAAGCATTTCAGTGCGGAGTGGAAAATTCAACACGGTGGCCGGGGGCTGCATGAGCTGACGGAAAAGCTCCAGGATTGGCTCCAGAGCATAGGTGCCCGGGAGGGGCTGGTGAATGTGTTTGTTCCCCATACTTCGGCCAGTCTGATTATTCAGGAGAATGCTGATCCGGACGTGCAAAGGGATATTCTCGGGTATTTTGCCCGGCTGGTGCCCGATGATGATCCCCATTTTTATCATCGCAATGAAGGCCCGGATGATATGTCTGCGCATTTGCGTTGTGTATTGACCCAAAATAGTCTGGTCATACCGGTCAGGGAAGGCCGCGCAGCCCTTGGGGTCTGGCAGGGCGTTTTTTTATTTGAACATCGTACCCGCCCCCTGACCCGGCAGGTATTGCTCAGTTTTCAGGGCGCAACAGGAGAATTTTGAATGTCGAAATTTACAGATGTTTATCGGGGGATGCTGTGGGGTATCAAGGACTGGGCACGTTGGGACACTTTTGTGGAAACCCTGGACGCTCAGGCCGATGATGGCTGGTATGTGTATTTTGTCGGGGTGGATTATCCTGAACAGCCGGTGAAGGCTGAAGTGCTCCGGCAGCGGCTGGCGGCCATCAGTGCGTTGTTGCACCAGGATCATCGCGAAAAATACCTGGGTATTGTCTATGTGGATGATTTTGATCATCCGCAACTCATTAAAATATATGATCCCAACAACCTCGGCGCATCTTGCGGCAGCAGTGGCAAACTGGTTCCGCCCGGCTGGATTTTGTCGCGCATGGCACCTGATGATCTCGGATCATTTATCGTCCCGGAAGGCCGCAAACGCTGGTGGCGAGAACTGACTCAAGCTTAAGCGGATTGGCATTAGACGGTAGCCTTTTGTACTCTTGATAAAATTCCAAACTGAGGAGAACCCATGGAAGCCGACCTGAAACCCCTGGAATTCGAGGGGATTCGCCGATTACTGGAAAAATTGTGTGCGACCCCTTTTGGTGCCGATGCGGCCCGTAATTTGGGGCCCGCCCCCAGTGTCGGTGTCGCCCGGCAGTTACAGGATGCCATTACGGCGGCGCGCTTTGGTCTGGAGTCCGGCGAAGGACCGGTGGTTCCGGAATTACCGGATATTCGTGCTGCTATCCGCCAGGTTGCCAGTCCTGGTGCAGCACTGGCAGGAACCGCTTTCCGCAACCTGGCGCTGGTGTTGCGCGTGGGCAAGGAATTACGTCCTTTTGCTGAAAAGCGACCTACCTTGTTGCCAACCGGGCCGGAACGTCTGGATGCAGCCGCCGATCTCCTTCCCAAAATTGACGCCGTGTTGATGCCCAACGGCAGCGTCCGCGAAGATGGTAACGCCGCGCTGCGCCAATTGCATGCCGAACTCAAAACCGAACGCGATCAGATTCAGAGGTCCATGCAGTCCCACCTGGGCACTCCGGGTGCCAAATTGCACTGGTCCGGGCAGCGTGCCTGCGTACATCTGCCCGATGGCGCTACGGATCAGATTCGCGGCGTGCGGCGGGGTACCGGTCCGGGTGGTCATGGTTATCTGGTAGAGCCTATGGAACTGGTGGCCAGCAATAATCGGCTGGAGAAAATCGCCGGGAGTATTGAGCAGGAAAATCAGGCCATTCTGCGTGCGCTCAGTGATGAAGGCAGGGAACGGCTCAGTGCCCTGCAGCACTTGGTGGAATCGCTGACCTGGCTGGATCTGGCCATTGCCGGTGCGCAATTATCCATTCATTTACAGGCCAAGGCGGCAGAAATGGTGGATGAACCGGTATTGATTCTGGAAGAGGCCTATCACCCGCAACTGATCCTGGCCTACGCTGAAAAGCGCGGCCCGCAACCCAAGCCGCTGACGGTACATATAAATGCCGATTGTCCGATTCTGGTAGTGACCGGACCTAATACGGGCGGGAAAAGTGTTTCACTGAAAACTGTGGGGCTGCTGACCGTAATGGCCCATTGCGGACTGCATGTTCCGGTGGCGGGACGGGCTGTGGTCGGTAACTTCACCCGGATTTTTGTCGATATGGGCGATCCGCAAAGTGTGGCTTTTCAGCTTTCCACCTATTCCGGGCATGTGGAAGTGCTCAAACGTCTTCTTGCCGACGCCGATGATCATACCCTGATTTTACTGGATGAATTGGGTACTGGTACCGACCCGGAAGAGGGCGCCGCCCTGGCCATGGCGGTACTGGACCACCTGGCCGAGCGGGGGGTGCGCGGCATGGTGACGACCCATTTGACCCCGCTCAAATCCTTTGCTGAAAGCCATGCCTGTCTGCGTAATGCTTCCATGCGTTTTGATCATGAACGGCTGGAGCCTACCTACGAGCTGGAGATTGGTGTGCCTGGCCGTTCGCTGGGACTGGTGATTGCCGCCAAACGCGGCCTGCCGGAAAACCTGGTCGCCAAGGCCCGCGATTACATGGAAAATTTACATAAGCATTACTAATGGCGGGCTATAGATGGCGGGCAAAGTACGCCAAGGCATTTTTATTTGACCTGCATGGGAAAACTGTCTAGTTTTTTGCGCTGATACTTTATTCCCTGAGGAGTACGACGATGACGTCCCCGACCACCACCCATGAGCGCCTGAGCCCAAAAACTGAATCCGAAACCTTGACCGGTGCCGAGATTGTGGTGCGCGCCCTGCGTGATGAAGGTGTGGAATTCGTTTTTGGTTATCCCGGTGGTGCTGTTCTTTACATTTACGATGCCCTGGATAAGCAGGAAGCCGTTCAGCATGTACTGGTCCGCCATGAGCAGGCGGCTGTGCACGCTGCTGATGCCTATTCCCGGGTGACCGGCAAGGTGGGTGTGGCGCTGGTGACCAGTGGTCCGGGTGCCACCAACGCCGTTACCGGCATCGCCACGGCCTACATGGACTCCGTCCCTCTGGTGGTGATCAGTGGACAGGTTCCCGTTGCGCTGATTGGTAATGATGCCTTTCAGGAAGTGGATACGGTGGGTATTACCCGGCCTTGTACCAAGCACAATTTCCTTGTCAAGGACATCAAGGATCTGGCTAGTACCTTGAAGGCCGCTTTTTATCTGGCGGCAACCGGCAGACCTGGCCCGGTGCTGGTGGACATTCCCAAGGATGTGACCGGCCATCAGTTTGCCTATCACTATCCGGACAAGATTTCCTTGCGATCCTACAAGCCGACAGTCAAGGGACATCCCGGGCAGGTGCGCAAGGCCATGCAGATGATTGCCAGTGCCCAGCGTCCGATGTTTTATACCGGTGGCGGGGTGATATTGGGGAATGCTTCTGAAGAGCTTCGCAAGCTGGTCCGGAGCCTGAATGTGCCCATTACCCATACCCTGATGGGCCTTGGCGCTTACCCTGCTTCTGACCCCCAGTTTGTGGGGATGTTGGGTATGCATGGCACTTATGAAGCCAACATGGCGGTGCAGCATTGTGATGTGCTGGTGGCGCTGGGCGCACGTTTTGATGACCGGGTTACCGGTAATCTCGCCAAGTTCGCGCCCCATGCCAAAATTGTGCATGTGGATGTGGATCCTTCCTCCATTTCCAAAAATGTCCGGGTGGATGTGCCGATTGTCGGTGATCTCCTGCAGGTCCTGACAGAAATGAATCAGGTGCTTGGTGAATTGGATGCACTGAACGACCCCCATGCCATGCAGGCCTGGTGGGCGCAGATTGCAGAATGGCGCAAGCGCGATTGTCTCCATTACCAGCAGGATGAGCAGATCATCAAGCCGCAGTTTGTGGTACAAAAACTGTTTGAACTGACTGGTGGAGATGCCATTGTGACTTCTGATGTGGGACAGCATCAGATGTGGGCTGCCCAGTTTTATGGTTTTGATAAACCCCGTCGCTGGGTGAATAGTGGTGGTTTGGGGACGATGGGTTTTGGCTTGCCTGCAGCCATGGGAGCGCAGGTGGCTGAGCCCGATGCTACGGTGGTCTGTATTACCGGTGATGGCAGTATCCAGATGAATATTCAGGAATTATCTACCTGTCAGCAATACAAGTTGCCCCTCAAGGTGGCCTGCCTGAATAATCATTATCTCGGTATGGTCCGCCAGTGGCAGGAATTCTTTTATGAAGATCGTTATGCCATGAGCTATGTGGATGCCTTGCCGGATTTCGTGAAACTGGCTGAAGCCTATGGGCATATTGGTTTGCGTGCGGATACTCCCGCTGACGTCGAGCCAGTCATCCGCGAAGCCTTACTTCTCAAGGATCGTATGGTATTCATGGATTTCCGCGTAGATGCCAAGGAGAATGTTTATCCCATGGTGCCTGCTGGTGCGGCACTTTCTGAAATGATCCTGGTGTAAGCATGCGCCATATCATTTCTATTTTATTGGAAAACGAAGCGGGTGCCTTGTCGCGGGTGGCAGGTTTATTTTCGGCGCGGGGTTATAACATTGAGGCCATGACGGTAGCGCCAACCCATGATGCCAGCATCTCGCGCATGACTGTGGCCACCAGCGGTTCGGAAGAAATCATGGAGCAGGTACTCAAACAGTTGAACAAGCTGATTGAAGTGATTCGCGTGCATGATCTCAGCGAAGGGCCGCACATTGAGCGTGAGCTGATGCTGATCAAGGTTCACGCTGTCGGCCCTGATCGTGAAGAGGTGAAGCGGCTTTCGGATATTTTCCGGGGGCGGATCATTGACGTCACTGATCGCTCTTACACCATTGAACTCACGGGTCCTGGTGACAAGCTGGATGCCTTTATTCATGCGCTGGACCCGGGCATGGTCATTGAGGTGGTGCGCAGTGGTGCCAGCGCCATCAGTCGCGGGGCCAAGGCCATCTGAATTTTTCCTGATTATTATTCATTTTTGGTACATACGCAGAGGTTTACATGAAAGTTTACTACGATAACGATGCTGATTTGGCTCTCATCCAGAAAAAGAAAGTAGCCATCATTGGTTACGGCTCACAGGGGCATGCCCATGCTCTGAACCTCAAGGATTCCGGGGTTTCCGTAGTGGTCGGTCTGCGCAAGGACTCTGCTTCATGGGACAAGGCCGTCAAGTCCGGTCTGGAAGTGAAAGAAGTCGGTGACGCAGTGGCCAGCGCTGATGTGGTCATGATTCTGACGCCGGATGAAGGCCAGGCCGCTTTGTACCGTGATGAAATTGCGCCCAAAATCAAACAGGGTGCGGCACTGGTTTTTGCCCATGGTTTTAACGTGCATTTCGGTCAGATTCATCCCCGCGCTGATCTGGACTGCTTTCTGGTGGCGCCCAAGGGGCCCGGCCATCTGGTCCGTTCCACTTACACCCAGGGAGGTGGGGTGCCCAGTCTGATTGCCGTGCATCAGGACGCCAGTGGCAACGCCACCAATATTGCTCTGGCTTATGCCAAGGCCAATGGTGGTACTCGTGCCGGGGTCATCGAAACGTCCTTCCGTGAAGAAACCGAAACCGATTTGTTTGGTGAGCAGGCGGTACTCTGCGGCGGCGCCACGGCCCTGGTACAGGCCGGTTTTGAAACGCTGGTCGAAGCAGGGTATGCGCCGGAAATGGCCTATTTTGAGTGTATGCACGAGCTGAAGCTGATTGTCGATCTGATGTACGAGGGGGGTATTGCCAACATGCGTTACTCCATCTCCAACACGGCAGAATATGGGGATCTTACCCGTGGCCCGCGTGTGGTGAATGCCGAGACCAAGGCCGAGATGAAGAAAATTCTCACTGAAATCCAGACGGGTCAGTTCGCCAGGGAATTCATTCTGGAAAATCAGGCTGGCAAGGCGACCATGCAGGCCATGCGCCGGATAGGTGCCGAGCATCCTATTGAAGTGGTGGGTAACAAGCTGCGGTCCATGATGACCTGGATTGGTCAGAACCGGATTGTGGATCGTTCACGCAACTAAATTTGTTTGCACTTTTGAAAAAGGGTGAATTCCTCTTGGGCCAGAACCTTGGGTGTTCGCCCTTTTCTCATGGCTCCGGTCCTGATACGCTCCGCCCATGAAAACTGACTATCCATATCCTGTTCTGGCGCGTGAAGGCTGGCCTTTTCTGCTCGCCTTTCTGATCATCGCCGTTGTCTTGCAGATTTTTTTGACAGGTTGGTGGTTGCTCCTCCCGGCTATTTTTTATCTGTTGTTTTTGTTCAGTCTGCAGTTTTTTCGGGATCCTCGTCGGCCCTTACCGGATTTGTCCTCCCGGTCTGTCCTTTGTCCAGCGGATGGTCGGGTGATTGCCATTGAGCAGGTCGATGATCCTTACCTGTCGCGACCAGCGCTTAAAATCAGTATTTTTATGAATGTGTTTGATGTACACGTCAATCGCATGCCGGTCAGTGGACATATACAAAATGTCTGGTATTTCCCGGGCAGGTTTTTTAATGCCGCCCTGGACAAAGCCTCAGTGGAAAATGAACGGAATGCGATTTGGGTGAAAACTCCCGGAGGGCATGACGTCACCGTGGTGCAGGTGGCGGGTCTGGTGGCCCGGCGCATTGTCTGCTATGTCCGTAACGATCATGACGTGGCCAGTGGACAGCGTTTTGGTTTTATTCGTTTTGGATCGCGGGTAGATACCTATTTACCACTGGACACGGAAGTTCAGGTGCGGATTGGTGAGAGGGTGCGTTCCGGCGCGCAGTGCCTGGCTACTTTGCCTGGATCCATATCATGAATCCCCGGTATCCCCGGCGGGGCGTTTATGTACTCCCCAATTTATTTACGACAGCCAGTCTTTTTGCCGGTTTTTATTCCATTGTTGCGTCTATTCATGGCCATTATCGTACCGCCGCAATCGTCATATTCATCGCCATGATTCTTGACGGTCTTGATGGCAGAGTTGCCCGCATGACGCATACGGAAAGTGCTTTTGGTGCCGAATATGATTCACTGGCCGACGTCATCGCCTTTGGATTGGCTCCCGCCATTCTGGTGCTGCTTTGGGGGCTTCAGGATTTCGGCAAGTTCGGCTGGTTGGGTGCTTTTGTTTATACGGCTTGCGGGGCCTTGCGTCTGGCGCGTTTTAATACCCAGGTGCACAGTGCTTCAAAACGCTACTTTCAGGGCTTGCCGATCCCTACTGCTGCAGCAGTTCTGGCCAGTCTGGTCTGGGTGGCCGTTGGCGAGGGGTATCCCTGGCTGACCCAGATCAGTGAATATATCGCCTTGGGATTGGTCTATGTTTTGGGGCTGCTGATGGTCAGTAATGTCCGTTTTCGCAGTTTCAAGGATTTTGACCTGCACGGGCGTGTTCCTTTTGCACTGGCTATTATTGTCGTTTTGGTGGTCGCCCTGATCGCCGTACATCCGCCTTTGGTGCTTTTCTTTGCCGGGATTATATACGTGGCAGTGGGTTTGGTGCTGACCCTTTGGCAGATCCGCAGCCGGCGTTTAAAAAGACGCCGTGGAAGCCATTCGTCTTGAGTTGATTTTTATATCACCACAGGGAAGTGTTTAGATGGGAGCGAAAACAGTTCTTTGGTGTCGTGAAAAAGTCCCGTTCATGGCATTATGGTTGGTATTTCTAACAATTCCTTTGGCCATTTCGCTCACCAAATATGCAGCCATAATTTTTTTGATTACGTTCTTATGGTCGGGATATTGGCGACAACTGCGGCCAAACATTTTTATTTTGACGATAGCTATTATTTTCATTATCAATATGTATGATTTGTTTCGTTATCATTTGGCTGCGAATGATTACGAGCCAGTAAGACATATTTGGTATTTATGGTTTTTGCCCCTGGTGGCGGTAATGCCCTGGCAGAAGAAAGACTATGTTTACCTGTTGCGATCTTTTATTGTCGCGCTGACCACTAATGGATTGATAGGTATATTGCAAGTACTGGGTTGGCACTTCCGGGATCTCCTTGGGCAGGGGCCAATTGGTCTGGCACAAACCCATATTACTTTCAGTATGATGCTGGCCTCAGGGTTGTTGCTGTTGATGTTTGCCATCACGGAAAAAACTTTGTTCTGGAGCCCGCGCATTGCTCTTGGCATATTTATATTATTGCTCTGGCAGTTGATGTTTACGATTGGCAGAACGGGGCAGGCGGTATATTTTATATTGGCTTTGCTGGTTTTATTGTGGATGTTTCCGCGCTATCGGGTTGCCGGAACAGTAGCTGGTTTTGTTCTGGCGGGCATTGCCTTGCTTTCCCCGGTTTTGCGTAGTCGCTGGATTCAGGCTGTGTACGATGTTTATCTGTTTTTTAATGGCTGGGTGATTACCAGTGTTGGTTTACGTCTGGTCTATGCACACTCAGCTATACAGATGTTTGCTGAACATCCTTTTTTTGGAGTGGGCGCAGGACAGTTCAGAACGTCCTATTATGATCTGGCAAGAAGAGGTCTGGAGCCTAAATTGCCTCCTGTTGTGGATAGCATGATCGGTCCTAATAATTCATTTTTGGCCTATTTATCAGAGTTGGGTTTGTTTGGATTTATTCCGCTGGTTATTTTGATAGGCTATTTGGGGATCCGGGCATGGCGCCATAGTGATCCACTGCTGCGCTATGTGCAGGTGGTTACCTGGTTATGGTTTGTGCTGGGTAGCTTTGCAGATACATTTATCTGGCTGGAGGGTCAGGCAATTCCTTTTGCCATTTTAATGGCTGTGCAATATGGGCAAGAAAAAAGATCAGCTCCTGAAAATGCTTTTTGATTGACTTTATTGGTGCGCCTGAAGGGACTCGAACCCCTGACCTACGGCTTAGAAGGCCGAATTTCCGCCTTTTTGTATCAACGAGATATGCAAAGATTGATTATATAAACAGCACGTTATTCGTTTTTATGTTCCCTATTATTCCCCGTCATTCCCAAGCCGCATTGAGCGCAGATTGAGCGCGGAACAACCAACTGATTCAGTCTCACTGATAGATATAAATAATCTCATTCCCTAATATTCCCTGCCATCCCTGTTCTCAGTGTCTGGGGATCGGGAAAGTATTACCGTGGATCGTTTATTATGTGGGGTCCGTTGTGACGCCTTTGGTGGACCTGCACCCACGTGTCGCAGAGTATCCAGCGTTGGTAGATGCGGAAATTACCATGTTATGCAAACGGTAGGAATCCGATTAAAGGCGGAGGGACACTCCTGAATGATTACAATTTCAGCACGATGGATCGAGGATGTGTATGCTTTGCTGAACCCGTATGTATTATCTACTCCCAAAATTCAGTCCTATCTGACTTATCGACTGAATCAACATGGAGTGCAGGTGAATACAGAATCCGGCGCTTTGAAAGGGACGGATTTCTCATGGATGTGCATTCCCTGAATAGTTGTCTGCTAAAGAATTTTTTTCGTCTGATGTGTCCTGTATCCAGACTTCATCGAAATTATAGCCAGATGGCACAGTATTATTGATTCTTTTTTACTACTGGATAGAGACAGGTTCGGGAACGAATGATGACAAATTCAGAAACTAAAAAAACAAGTTATGCCCTTAGGGTGCTTCATTGTTTCAAGTGCGACCATCGGGTAGGAATAGTTCACACCGGCGTTTATGTCTAAGAATCACAAGACATGGGATACAGATCCTAATAGGCGAATATTCAGAAGCAACCTGAACGTCATTGGGGTACCAGAATGACCGAGTGGCGTTCGCGTAGACCATATCTGGAGCTCGTACATCCTTTTGGGATTCTTTGCGCTCCGTAGTAGTTTCTTTGTCAGAGTTAGTTCTTAAATGACCTCCAACCCCGAACTGGGGGGCCTTTAAGTTCGTTTCGCGCTTAGCCATGTGCACCTCCCTTTTTGCAATCCAGCGGAAAATGTCAATTATCGGGATATGAGGGCGCATCTATCCAACACCTGCGGTTACTCGTGCATATCCATAGAATGCCACCATTTTGGTGCTAAAATATCGACATAATGGTGACATTCGTTGTTATGACGAGAAATGGCAATAAAATAGAGACTAAATGGTGACATTATGGTGAAAAATAGAAGTAAGCATAAAACTGGCCTCTATGTCGCGCTGCTTATCAAAAAAACATATGAAGTTGTCAAAAACGAGAGCCGCAACGATCCATACCGATAGGTACCTTTGCGTACAGCTCAAGATTGAAGCACAATGAGGGGATTCTTGAAATTTACGAAGATTTATATTAGGCCATGCGTTCCGCAGGAAGTCGTATTTGAAGTACATTTTTGATATTTTGCAATAGATCGGTGTGCAGACCGTTGTTATGCTTTTTAAGCCGAAAATAGTGCGATCTATCCCCGAACTTTGGCATGGCCGAGCGCTCTTCAATATTTCTAGCTGAAAAGTTATCAGCGACACGAAAACGTCGTTAATTGAATATCTATTAACAGACTTTTTTTGGGCTGGTTTCTGTGCTAATAAAATTGCATTCGATAAACCTAGCGGGGGGAGTATTTCAAGAAAAGCAAAATAAGATGTTTATGTATGATATTTTACGCCATTATTTTCGGAACGCAAAAAACGGCTCCTCGACGTGATCGGTCTACTCTATGAGCCGTTTTTCGCCATTTATGGGTGCTAAAGCTATTATTTTTTACGTGGAGAAAAATACGGGCCCCTGACTGGGTTAATTCAGCATGATGGTTCGGTCGCAGCTATTCCGACACCCACAGGTAAACCCAACCATTGCCGGATATGCTATACACTGAGAGCAGGTCTGGTTCCCGCGCCATTCTCAACCACCATTGGCCTTTGTACTCTGGTTTTCCAGTCTATTTAGACTCCAAAGCCAGAGTCCTTTCGGAACATGTTCAACTTCCAGAGTATGCCCGAAACAAGACCAGCGGTTCACTGCCGCCAATTCTGAAGGCTGGATGGATACTATTGAACCATACAGGTTGTAGCGCGATGCCAGGCCGCCACCACTGGCCCAATACAATGGCCATTGGACTCGAGCTGCACAGCGATTTCCAGATGTTGATCACGCCATATCAGGTAACGATCTGATGATGGGGATGAAACCCAGGCTGGCGGCAATCCACAGCGTGTCGTTGCAGACAATGCCACGATTACGCTCTCCACACCGTTTTCCCTGACGTAGCAGCGCAACCGTCCTTTTTTCCCAAGCTCCAGCAGAGTATCCCCCAGCCAGTTCCGATCCATCCGCACCATGCCGCTAGTGTAGTGTTGCATTCTGTTTGCTGCTTAAGTGGCTGTTGGCGCGAATGACCTTTTGCAGGATGTCGCGGGCGGTTTTGGTCCAGATGAAGGGTTTGGGATGGGTGTTGTGGTGGTCGATGTACCCCTCAATGGCCTGGTGTTCACCAGTGTGCCTGAACTCATCCAGGCCATTGAGGGGTACATCGACCACCACAACACCCATCCCAAACCCTTCATCTGGACCAAAACCGCCCGCGACATCCTGCAAAAGGTCATTCGCGCCAACAACCACTTAAGCAGTAAACAGAATGCAACGCTACACTAGGCTGAGGGTAAACAATTCAGGAAAGGATCATTGCTATGCGCATGGATCAATACACAGAAATTCAACGCAGAAGTTTTCGGGTTCTGCGGCTGATCACCGCTCTGGTTGCGGTAGCTATTCTTTCAGGATGCATCATCGCTCCTGGCGGTTATGGGTACGGCTACCGTGGTCATCCTCCCATTCACCGAGGATGGTGGCACCACGGAGGATGGCACCACGGGCAGTGGCGGTGATGCCATGGATGCTCATAGGAAAAAGTATCGTGACTACTTCATATCCAGTTTCCTGTCAGTCACGTTTTGGGGGTTACTGCTGTTCGCAACATGGGCGGCTTCGAGCCCAATGGCCGCCGCACAGATAAATTTCGCGTTCACCGTCGGAGACGGGGTCAATGCGTATTACCTGTCTAACGTCCATTGCGACTCGCGCCACCCCGGAGAATGAAAGAGAATGGGAGCGGGTGGCGGCGGATTGAGATCGCGCGAAATTTTGGTGACTTGATCCCGTTTCTAACGTGACCCGCCGGGCCGACTCGTACCCCGGATTGCCTCCATGAGAGCGCACATTAAGCGGACCGCCTGTGGCTTGCTGCAGGCAGGTTGATTCGGCATCGGCATCCGTCGCCTCCCACGTTTTCAGTATAGATGGAGAGGAAAGCCAATGGGAACTGAAACCCATTTTTCAACGTGTGATCGGCCTGGATATTCATCAGGCACAAGTCACGGCCTGTGCCATCATAGGCAACCCGGATGGCACTGTGGAGGTAGAGCGCCGTCAGTTTGGCAGCTTCAAGAAAGACCGTCGGGCCTTGGCGGATTGGTGTGCGACCTGGCAGCCGGATGCAGTGGTCATGGAGAGTACTGGGATTTACTGGAAAAGTCCCTATGCAGCCTTGGAGCAGGTCGGCATTCGTGCCCAGGTCGTCAATGCCTGTCACGTCAAACAGGTGCCCGGTCGCAAAACCGATGTCGGCGATGCGGAATGGCTGGCCATGCTGGCGCGCGCGGGCTTGTTACGCGGTTCCTTTGTCCCGCCGGCGCCACTGCGGGAATTACGCTTGATTGCCCGCCAACGCCAGAAGTTGGTCGGCATGCTGGCCTCCGAAAAAAACCGGCTACACAAGGTGCTGACCGACGGGGGGATCCGCCTGGGCGTGGTGGTCAGCGACATTCATGGTCAATCGGCACGCGCCATGATCAAGGCGCTGATTCAGGGCGCCACGCCTCAGGAGGTACTGTCCCTGGCGAGCCATCGCCTCAAGGCCAGCCGGGAGGAGATTCTGGATGCGTTGCAGGGCGATTTGAGTGCCTGCCATCGTTTTGTTCTGGACGAAGTGATGCACCATATCGAAGCCCTGGAAGCGCAGATCGCGCGCTTCGATACCCGCTTGCTGGACGGTTTGGCCCCGCAACAGCATGCACTGGCGTTGCTGCAGACCTTGCCGGGAGTGGATACTATAGGTGCTGCCTTATTGCTGGTGGAAATCGGGGACGATATGAAGGCCTTCGGGAGTGCCGATCGCCTGGCGTCGTGGGCCGGTCTGTGCCCGGGCAACAACGAATCGGCCGGTAAGCGCAAAAGTGGTCGCACCCGGAAAGGGAATCCTTACGTGCGCCGCGTCTTGTGCGAATGCGCCCATGCCGCCAGTCGCACCCAATGCGCCCTGCGCACCAAATTCCAGAACCTGGTCGTGCGCCGAGGTCATAAACGATCCATTATCGCCTTGGCCCACAAAATGCTGCGCATCATCTACTTCATGCTCTCTCGCGGCACATATTACCGGGACGCCGCCACCGATTATGAAGCCTTGAGCGTACAACGTAATGCCGCACGCTGGATTAAAAAGCTGATCAAGTTCGGATTCCTGCCCGATCCGGCATAACCGCTTTAAGATCCCGTAAAATGGTCCTCACCGGCCAGGGACTTCTGTGCCCGTAATCCCATTTCTTTCACATTAACGTGTCAAACTTTGTGTACGCATACGATAATTACTACTACGACTGGACGGGCAATGGCTGGCTGTACAGCACGGACTACTATGGTCCTTGGTATCTATTACCGGCAACCAGCTTCTTGCCACTCCCGCTCGAATATGGGCCGCCACCACCGACTTATCCCTACCAACCCTATTTCTTCTGGTGGCGATCCAGAGTGGCGCCCTGGTATCAGGTGCACCATCCCCATTGGTGGTTTCGGCACCATGCGGACATGGCGCATTACCGGATATGGCGGTCCCGCGTGATCCCTTTATACCGGGGTAGGCCTTTTTATCGCGGACCCATGCACCCGGTATTTCACCACCCATATCCCGTTCGTCGGATTGCCGGGCCGGTGATGCGGGGCAGAGTAATTCACCCGGTGGTTCATCCGATATTCAGACCAGGATTTCGACAGGGCGCACGTCCCGTTTTTCACCCGCCGGTGCACGGACCTATAGCGCGTCCGCACCCAATCTATCACCCCGGTCAACCACAACGGTTCCACCCAAGCTTCCGCCACCTGCCGGTGCATCGTGCCATGCACCCGGTTTAAAGAAATGGGGGGCAGAGGGGTCCTGGCGGGCACACTCCCGGAATCGTCAAACTTTGGGAGCTCCCCCAGCTGAGGGCTTAGCTTGAGGAAATTAAACAACAAAGCTAATGACATATAAACCAAGGTGAAACTGCTTCATCTGGATGGTAACAACTTACTTGTTGACTTTTCATTTTTCTGATTTATACCGTAAGTCCTTCTCTTAATCTGTATCAGAGTGATGTATTCGTGACTATATATCTCGTAAGCCGTCATGATATTTTTATGGTTATAAGCGTTCGGAATAGAAGCAAGCACTGCAGGGGTTTGTGCTTGCGGGCAAACCAAATATAAAGGATGGATACCCAGGACATCCGGCAATTCGGTCAAGGATTGCAGATGCTGAATTGGCATATCACCACGTCCAGCATAAAACAAAAAATTTGGTTGAAACCAGTCCCAAGAAGCCAGCCTATAAGGTGCATTTCCCTGTAATGCCGCAATTTTTTTCCCCATGGTCTGCGACGGTTTGAGATAATCAACAGGCGGTAGATACACAAATACCAGTAGGGCACTTAGAGCGACACTTCCGATCCCTAATACTATCCATGCACTTGTCCAATACTGCTTCCAAAACAACACAACGGCTACCGCTGCGGCAAGCATATAGGGGAACCCGATCATAACCATAGAGGGAAGTTTGGGTTCGCTTATGGGTAAAAACCACGTAGCAAAAATACTGAGCGCTAGACCAATTATAAATAGTACAGAAGAGGAAAAGATCAGTCCACGGCGTCGCGGCAGCCTACTTTCTCTACGGAATTTATCAAACCAAACAGCAATGAGAATAAATAAGGGTGGATACGCTTCCCACACATAATTAGGGAGCTTTGTTGCTGATAGAGTAAAAAAGGCGATCCAGGTGCCTGCCCAGCTCAGCAGGAACAGTGTTATTGCCTGTTCCTGCAAAAAACACCTTCGGTTTTGCCATAGATCATGAAAAATCTGTGGCAGAAATATGGACCATGGCAACATCCCCAGGAAAGTGCTTATGACGTAATACACCCAAGGACCGCGATGCCCCTGCATGCTTTTGTTGAAACGTCCGATATTCTGTTGAAAAATAAATAACCGATCCCACACCCAGTGAGTTTCAATCCCTACCGCCAGATACCATGGCAACACTATCAGTAGAAAGAGAGGAATACCTGTTACCAGTCGTCCCTCCCGCCAAAGAAAAGAAAGCTGCTGACGCAACAACAAAAAAAGTACGACTATAAGGCCAGGCAAAAGAAATCCAATAGGCCCTTTATCCAAGGTAGCAAGCGCCATGGCGGCGTAGCTGATGTGCAATTCACGGCTGCGAATTTCCAGATACATATATCCGCGCAGGTAACTCAGCAACGCAATGGTAGTCAAGAGAATCAGTAGCGGGTCCGGCGTGGCGCTACGAAATATTACCGTACTATGCAAGGCAGTTGCTGTAATCAAGCCGGTAATCACTGCCACGGATTCACCGTAGAGACGCTTCAGAGCTAAGATCAGGTAAAAAATCAGCAGTGCGCCTACCAGTGCGGAGCCAATGCGTAATCCCCAGGAATTCATCCCTAGCATCTTTACGCCCGTCCACATCAACCAATAATTCAGTGCAGGCTTGTCGGGCAAAAGACGGGCATTATAAATAGGTACGATCAGATTATGCTCGGCTATTTGATCCTTTAGGCTTTGTGCATAAATGGGCTCGTCTATATCCCAGAGGCTGGTGTTACCTGTGCCCCATGCAAAAAAAAGAAAAGCTAACAAGAAGATAGTCAGCGCCCGGAACNTKGNATTTCCCGGCAAAGAGCCTGGGGCGTACCCATTGCCCTGTTTTTCTGCGGCCAGTGTGG
>NZ_JACKYY010000027.1:0-41747 GCF_015100075.1 Acidithiobacillus sp. HP-11 | reverse complement strand
GTGTGCCTGAACTCATCCAGGCCATTGAGGGGTACATCGACCACCACAACACCCATCCCAAATCCTTCATCTTGACCAAAACCGCCCGCGACATCCTGCAAAAGGTCATTCGCGCCAACAGCCACTTAAGCAGCAAACAGAATGCAACACTACACTAGGAACAGTGATGACCTTATGGTTGGCCCCGGTGTTATATGTCGTGTGGATGACAAAAAGACCAAAAACTTACAATTAGTAAATCTAACAGCAAGATTATTAAGAAAGATTCACCATGCCTAGTGGATCTGTTGTCTTGTTAATAGAGGACATTAATAACGGTTCCAAACAACGAGCCCCATGACAAGCGGCTCGTTTTGTTTTGGCTGTTAAGATGCGCCAGGCCCTCCAGGGGGCGGTCCGCCTGGCCCACCCGGTGAAGGCGGTCCACCCATAGGTCCTTGGTGGGGTGGCTGTTGAGGTCCAGGTCCTCCAGGCCCCCCTTGTGGCGGCCCTCCTCTCGGGCCAGATTGAGGCCCTTGCGGGGGTCCTCCTGCTGGTTCTGGCTGGAACCAAGGCCCTCCATGGCCAGGACCTGGTCTTCCGGGTGGTGGACCTGGTTGTGGACCGAACTCCGGCCCACCGGGTTGTGGTCTCCCCGGAAGCCCAAAGCCCTGTCCACCGGGAGGAGGCCCAGGCGGAGGCGGTTGTGGTGCGCCAGGCGGAGCCGGTGGCGGTGGTTGCACACCCAGATAATTAAAATAAGTGCCAGGTGGCGGCGGCGGTGGCGCTCCTGCCGGTGGAGGCGGTGGAGGCGGTGCTCCTGCCGGCAGGGGCGGGGGCGGTGCCGGATAATACTGGTAGTATGTCTGCGGGTAGTAGTACCACATCATGTACTGCGCATAGAGTGGCTGACTGTAATAGCCGGTATACGCTGAGGGCGGCTCAAAGTAGCCGTATTGCTGGGGCCAGCCCGTGTTACCGAGATTGATCCCGAGATCGCCCAGTATGACACTGATATCAAACGGCGCAGCGGACGCCGGCGTAGAGAGGGATAAAACCCCTAATCCGGCAAGGCCTATGGCGATACTGAGTACAATGGGTTTACGCGGCATAGCAAATCCTCTCTTACTGGTTTACTGGATGAAGCCGAACTTGTTCCCGGACTGTTGCTTATGGAAGGGATGGCGGTGGATTACCTGCCGTAGCCATAGTTGTACTGACCAGGTCCCTGGCCGGGAGGAGGAGGCGACGGCGGTGGTGGCGGATGACCGTAGCCGTTGTTGTACCGACCGGGTGGAGGTGGCTGGTTATACCCTGGATATCCATATCGGCCGTAGGGGCCATAAGCACAGCCTGAGAGCGCCAAAATACCCAAGGTAACTGCAGCGATTTTTCTGGTTGAAATAGGCATAGCTTATTCTCCCGTGTTTTTACCATCCATGAATATGGGGCGTCATGAGGAAGTTATCAACAAATATTCCAGACCAGACACCGACTAAGGGCGGGGTTTTCTATATCAGAGAAACGCTACAGCAGCCTGATATGCGCTTTGTGGCGGTCAAGAGTGAGGAATAATAATTCTTCCTGTCGTTAAGGGGATTATCTCTTCCGGCAAGAAACAAGCGAACGTCTTTGTTATCTGCCAACATGGCACCGGTGGGACGAACGGCCGTATCGGCGCGAGGATTTTCCTCATCAGGGCTTGCATGCAGAATGACTAATGCTTGACTCATGGGAGTTACGCCTGTTCGGATACTTCGGGGATGCGGTTCTTGAACCGCAAACGCAATCCATAAGCCTGACAGGTACGATCAATTTTGCGGATGGAAAACTATGGAAGACTGTACAGTTGACGCCTTATGGCCTACCAGTTCGCATCATTTTTGGTTTTTACAGCCTGGATCTACGAGAATCATAGCCAGATGAAAGCCTTAGATGTTGGCTATAATCTCGAATGAGCAAATTTCTACGGACTATTGTCTGATAGAGAAATCCTTGAACAGGAGGTTACGATGTCTGGAACGGATATAAAAACTGCAAATCCTGCCGCTTCATGGGTCCCCACTTCGAACCGTGAATCAAAATTAGTCGGCGCGCGCTGAAAATCCGCTAACACCGCATCCAGACGCTCCCACCGCTTTTTGTAGCGCGCTTCGCCGTCAGGCCAGTGCTCATATCCACGAAAGGTATCTTTCAAAAACTCCCGCCAGGCGCGACAGTAGTCAGCGAGTTTTCTGCGCATATTTCGCATTATTGTCGCCCCTCCTATTGGCACCTTCATCGTATTCAGTTGCACTTATCACTGATCCGCGTATGTGAAACGGAAAATATGCATAAAGTTGCGCCGTGTCAGTGTTCCTGGATTTCAACAAACTTGCATCCTGACAGAGCAAGAAGAGGGAATACAGTGAACACAAACGATCATAACAACCCACGATTGATGCGACTTACCGAAGTCATGTCCATGGTCGCGCTGCGACGCTCGTCCCTTTACGGGCTCATTGGGAAAGGGCCATTCCCCGCTCCACGAAAAATCGGACGTGCCAGCGTTTGGTCATCAGCCGAAGTCCAACAATGGATTGAGGATATCTTGAAAGTCAAAGAGGCGAGTGACCAGCAATGCGCGCCAGAGGAAAAGGGTAGAATTGATCAAGTTCTCACTTAGGGGTAGCTCTAAGAACCGGCCGCAGTTGCAAACTCTGCCCACATCTGAATCAGCTTCCGGCGCAAGTCGAATAGGTCCGAACGTTGGTACGCTGCCTCAATCTTGTTCGGGTTGGTGTGGGCAAGCGCTTGGTCCAATACTGCGGCCGGGAAATGGGTTTGCTCAGCGCCCCAGTCTCGAAAAGAGCTGCGAAATCCATGTACGGTCACATCGGTGATCACGCTGTGAAGCACCTTGTTCACGGCCACATCTGACAGCGATCCGCCACGGGCGCCGGGGAAGATCCCGGGATTGTTGTCCATTCTCCAGGCCTGCATCTGGTTCAAAAAAGCCATGGCGGCATCCGACAGGGGCACCCGGTGCGGTTTTGCGGCCTTCATGCGCATGCCGGGTATCGTCCAGATTATTGTGTCTAGATCGAACTCTTCCCGGGTGGCACCACGGGACTCCCCAGAACGGGCGGCCGTCAGAATGGTAAACTGCAAACAATAGGCAGAGATATGCGATTTATCCCGCAATGCTCCCATGATACGGGAAATATCGGTGTAAGCTGAAGCTGCGTGATGCTGGCGCTTACTCACCTTGTCAGGTTCTGGTAACATCTTGTTCAATATGCCTTTCCATCGTGCCGGATTTCGGGTGCCATCACACCAGTCATGTACAGCGGCATAATCCAAAACCGCCTCAATCCGCTGACGCACTTTGCTTGCCGTTTCTGTTTTGGTCGTCCAGATAGGCAGTAGGATTGATTTCACATCCGCCAGCGTCACCTCTGCTGGGGATTTGGCCCCGATAACCGGGAAGGCATAGTCACGCAGGGTGTTAATTCATTGTTGCGCGTGTTTGGCATTTTTCCAACCGGACCGCTTGGCCTCGAGCAAATCTTGGGCGCATTGCTCGAAGGTCATGGAGACCGTCTCCATGGAGGCATTAACACTCAGTAATTCGCCGGGATTATGGCCGTCGGCTTGGGTCTTGCGCATACCCTCCGCCAGAACGCGAACATCTTTTAGCTTACGAATGGTCGTCGCCATTGTGTTATCCTTTGATAAAGTGACACTTCGCCAAACGTGTCTGTCTTGCCTTTTATCTTGTCCGACGACATGGCTTACAGCGAATTTCGTCGGACTTTAGTGGATAGGTATTTCGATAACATGATGAATACAAATATTAATATGGGCAATCTTGAACACTGGTAGACATGGGGTTGGACTTCACCCTCTCCGCCAAACAACTGGCATAGCTGTTTGATGCTGCCTGCATTTTTATGTGAAATCCTGGTCTTGATTTCGTCAAGCGCCTCATAATTTGCGCACGCCAGCTGCGAAGGTATCGGAACCCTCAATCCGCATTAATATTGACCTTCTAAAACCGTCGGAATTCAAAGTCGACTGGGAATAAGTGTGAAAACAGTTGTATGTAAACTAAGGGCTCGTTGATGGGCGTTCCTTTAATTTTGATCAGATTTCCAGTTGCCGTGCTCACAGGTTTTGGCGAATGATGACCTCCGCCCGCTGTTGAGCCTGCAGCAGTTCAGTGCGGTATACCGTGGTTGCATAACCTTGGGTCGGGGTGGTGGTCAGGGGCTGGAGTACCGAATGTTTTTGCCCGGGTTTCCAGTGCAGTTGTGCAATCATGGAAAGCCCCGGACGCAAGGGGTGTTTGGCGAGTTCCCTGGCAGGTATGGCAATACGTACCGGCACGCGTTCCACAATATGAATGTAATTTCCGGTGGCATTCTCGGGGGGCAGAATGCTGAATGCACTGCCGGCACCGGGAAGCAAACCCAGAACGGTGCCGTGATAGCGCACCTGATGGCCGTAGTAATAGCTGGTCAACTGAACGGCCTGTCCGGGGCGGACATGGCGCATGGCCGTTTCCTTGATATTGGCCACCACCCATAAGTCATTGAGCGGCACCACCGAAAACAGGTGCTGGCCTGCAGCCACTTTTAAACCGGGGTAGGCAGAGCGTTGCGCGATATAACCCGATATGGGGGCACGGATGAGCCGCCGTTGCCAGTTGATGTCGGCTTTTTCAAAAGCCGTGGCGGCCTGCTGAACCAGCGGATTATCAGATACCGTGGTGCCCGCGACAATGGCTCGTGCCCCTCGCAACTTGGCTTGGGCCTCTGCGACTTGTGCTGCTGCGGAAGTGATTTCATTTTGCGTATTTTCAATGCGAATCCTGGAAACCGCCCCGCTGGGCAGCGACTGTTGGTAGCGGCTCAAATCCATTTTCAGTTTTTGCAGTTCAGCCATTTGGGCCTGAACGCTTTGTTGCAACGCCTGGACCCGGGCGAAATCCTGGCGGACCTGTCTGACTGTTGCCGCCAGATGGGCCCCGGCCTGTTCCATGGCCAGTCGGGTCTGCGAACCCTGGAGGGCTGCCAGAATCTGGCCGGCATGAACATATTCCGTATTCTCCACCCGCACCTGCTTGATGGTGCCTGCCGACAAACTATCCACCGGGGTGATGTTGCCGGTGACGTAAGCATCATTGGTTTCAATCCAGTACTGGCCCCGCAAAAACCACCAGAGGATTCCCAATCCAGCAGCAATAAGCACAATAACGGCAACCAGCAGCAACAGTCTGCGCCGCTGTTTTTCCCGCGAGCTGTAGTCAGGGGCTGAGGAGGATGCTGTTGTACTCATGCTGGTTTTTTCTCCACCGTATATCCGCCCCCCAGGGCAACATTGAGCAGCACCCAGGATTGTGCGTTATGTATTTGCAAGGTGATCTGCTGGTTTTGCAGATTGATTTCCCGAATCCGGCTGCGATAAACGCTTATCATATTGGTGGTACCCGAATGAAAAGCGGCTGTAGCCAGTGCGCTATCCTGTCTGGCGGCCTTGGTCATCCGTGTCTGTTCCTGTAGTTGCTGACGATATTTTTGCCAGCTGGCCAAATGCCCGGCAATTTCACGCACCGCGCTGAGAATGGTATGGCGATAATGATCTTGTGCGGCCAGATACAAGGCATTTTGCGCTTTGAGACGGGCACGGAGCTTTCCGCCTTCAAAAATGGGCAGGGATACCACCGGACCAATGGCATGGGCCAGATTTCCGGGACTGAATAAATCACCCAGATCAATACTGTTCCAACCGGCAAACAGGGCAATATTGACATCGGGATAAAAAGCCGCGCGGGCAGCCCCGACCTGTTGCGCAGCGACTTCGATTTCCCAGCGTGCAGCGACCATATCAGGACGGTGGCTGATCAGACGCAGAGGTAATTGACGGGGGATATTTATGGTGGAGAAATCCGGTAACGGTTCCACGCCAATATTCCGTCCCCAATCGGGTCCATGCCCGGCCAAGGCGGCCAGTACATAGCGCTGTTGCGCAATGGCTGCCCGCAGTTGGGCGACTGACTGCCGCGCACTGCCATAAGTTTCTGTCTGCGCATACACCGGCCGGGCATTGTTCAGACCATCCTGCCAACGTTGTTTTTCCAGTTGCAACAAGGATTTTTGCAGGTTTTCCAGACGCTCCGCCAGATGCAGTTGCCGTGTTTCACCCGCCAGCAGAAAATAATGCCAAGCCAGTTGTTTCTCCAACTGTAATTTTGCCTCGGCATAATCCGCCTGATGAACGCGTACTTGCCCCAAAGCCGCACGAATCTGATCGCTGTCGCGTCCCCACAAGTCCAGATGATAACGGAGTTCCAGCGGGTTGATTGCGGTATAGGTGAAGCTTTTGCCATTGGCCTGAAGGTGCAAACCATTCTGTGAAAAATACTCCTGAGTAAGGGCGGCTCCCGCCGAAAACTGCGGGAGGAGGGCGGCCTGCTGCTCTGCAGTCATGGCTTTGGCGGCCAGAATACGGGTACTGGCAAGCTGCAGCGATGGGTTTTGGCGAAGGGCAACCTGAATCAGATGGTCAAGAGCAGGCAGTTGCGCCGCTTTCCACCACTGCTGTGCAGGCCATGGACCCGCCGTGATCCCATAGTGATGATCGGCCCGGGCCAGGGTCTGTTGAATTTGAGTGGTATGGGCGAGATGCCCGCCGGGGAGATGCCGGGGCAGACGCGCGCAGGCCGCAAGCAGCAACAATGGCAGCAGTAGAAGAATGGATTTTTTCATCAGAGATCCACCAGTTCTTCTATGGCGCGGCGCATCCATATATCCGGCGTCACTCAAGGCACACGTTTACTGAGCAGCATGAGACCCGCGCCGAGCAGGAATCCCCATGCGGCTATATAAAATATTTCGTTGAAGGCGAGCATGGCTGCCTGATGCGTAATGTAATGGGCGATGTGGATATTGCTTGACGAAATTGTGGGCGTATGAGCCATCACGGTGCTGTTACCCTCAGCAAGAAAATGTGCATGCAGAATTGTTCTCCGGTCAAAAAGTGTGGCAATAAGGGGAATGCCCATAGCCTGCCCACATAGCCGCAATACATTCAAAAAAGCAGTACCACGCATTTCGGCGGGGCCGGATAATCCGGACAAGGCAACGGTATTAATGGATGGAAACAGGCTGCCCAGAAATATTCCAACAAAAGCTTGTGGCCACAGTAATTCGCTGAAAGAGGCCGGATGATTGTAGGAGGAAACCCAAAAACTGGCGGCCGCAAATCCCAATAAGGAGAAAATAGCCAGGATACGTGCATCCAGATGATTGAGCAGGCGCTGGGTCAAGATAAAACTGATTTTCGAAAAAATCGCCATGGGTAATATCAACAGGCCGACCAGCCAGGCGCTGTAGCCCATGACCAACTGAAATCCCACAACATAAAGGGCAATGCTGCCTTGAAAAAGCAGAATAGTAAAAAAAAGAACCATGCCACCGATCAAGAAATTACGACGTTTCAGAAGATGCAGCTCCAGCAAAGGATGCCTGCCATACCATTCCCAAATCGCAAATACCATCAGAGCAAGCAGACTGATCATACCAAGGAAAATAATTGGGGATGAGCGCCACCAACTGATGATTTCTCCCCTATCGAGTGCTGACTCCAGAGTAGCCAGAGCAATCAGCAGAAAAAGTAGCCCCGGCCAATCCAGGGGAGGATGATGGTGTTCCATCTCTCTACCGAACAGTAGAATCGCAATAAAGGCAGCCACGCTGAGGGCAATAGGAATGTTTACATAAAACAGCCAGCGCCAACCGATGCTGTCGGTGATCCATCCACCGATAAATGGACCCAGGGTAAAGGGCGTGAGCGCAGCGATCCCCCACAAGCTCAGACCGATGTTACGGCGATGCACTTGATAGTGGCGCAGGATAATCTGCAAAGATCCCGGAATGGTCAATCCACTCGAGAACCCCTGAACAATACGGGCAATCAGAAAGATGTCATAATCATTCGATTGGGCACAGATGGCTGAAGCCAGGGCGAATACGATAAAAGCCCCTGCCAAAACCCGCATTTCCCCCCAGCGCTGCAAAAACCAGGGAGAAATCGGAAAGGCCAGGGCCATGGCGAGAAAAAAATCTGACTGGGTCCAAATCGCAAAGTCCGGGTTGACGCCCAGACTCCCGGCAACATGGGGTATCATGGGCAGATAGGCACCGGTGTTTAATAATACCAGAAAATGTCCGAGTCCGATCACCAGGTTCAGCAGCAATACCATGCCGGTGCTGAGCGGGGAAACTGCCGGAGCATTTTGTGAAAAAGCCATGAACAGGAAACCATTTCCGTGCTGATTTGAGCAAACGTCCCGATCATGTGGGTCATGCATATATATGTCAACCGTAGTGGATTCTCAAAACAACTCCAATTTGAGCGTTACCAGGTCATACGCAAAAAGCTTGATGCTTGCTACGTCGCTCATTATCTGAGGAAGATAAAGATGATTTATTCCATATTAATTATAGGAAACTATCTTAATGATTAAAAAATAAAATATAAATAATAAATAGTATTTATGATGGCTGGCTCTTGCACATCATCACCTCATACTTTATTGCCATTTTGATTTTATTGCCAGATATCCAATGGTTTTTCATGTCCAGTACGGAATTTGACTTCATGGCACTCAGTCTCTGGCTATTGGGTGGAATTTTATATATCTGGGTTATCGGGCTGATATTTTAACGAATGATTTTTTGGGTTTTTTACCCGAATATCTTCTTTCTTCCTGCTGGAAGAATGTGGACGCCATGGCTATTTCCACTCTGGCAGGAGGGAGTTGGTGGATTCTGTTACTGTTCATCTTGGGGTTCTGGCGCTATGTCCTAAGAAGGTTTCACCTCCGTTATACTGACCCGCGCTGCTTTCGTGATGATAGAGCAGTTTTAACCCTGACGATTTGCGGGGTCAATATTGATCGCAGATCGGGGTTCTGATACCTTCGCAACTTGTGAGTGCAATAGTGGTGTTGCACTTTTCGTCTGTTCTCGTCCTTGCGTGGACAATTTCAGGTTTTCTATGGCGACAACAATCGGTCCCCTCGCAGTGGTAGCTGGTGAACCCCGTCAGGCCCGGAAGGGAGCAGCGGCAGCCGGCGATCCAGGTGCCGGGGTGCGGCTGATTCGCGTCGCCTCCCAATTTAGTGTTTTTCCATGACGGGATATTTAGCCCTTGCCCGACGTTGGCGGCCCCAGCATTTTGAAGATTTTGTTGGGCAGGAGGCCGTTGTAGCCGCCTTACGTCATGCCCTGGACTCCGGCCGAATCCACCATGCGTTTTTGTTTACGGGAACGCGAGGCGTAGGTAAAACCACTTTGGCAAGGCTGCTTGCCAAATGTTTGAACTGCGAAAAAGGTATCAGCAGCCAACCCTGCGGAACCTGCAGCGCCTGTCTGAGTATCAGCGCCGGAAATTTTGTCGACTTGCTGGAAGTGGATGCTGCCAGCCGCACGCGCGTGGATGAAACCCGTGAACTGCTTGATAACGTCCAATATGCGCCGGTGGCCGGGCGCTATAAAATCTACCTCATCGATGAAGTGCACATGCTGTCCACTCATAGTTTCAATGCACTCCTGAAAACCCTTGAAGAGCCGCCTGAACATGTCAAGTTTTTGCTGGCAACTACTGATCCTCAGAAGCTTCCCGTCACCGTTTTATCCCGCTGTTTGCAGTTCAACTTACGCAGGCTGGAAATCGGCCAGATTCAGGGGCGCCTGCAGCAGATCATGCTGGCAGAGAAAATTTCCGCAGAAGATGCCGCACTGCACATATTGTCCAAAGCTGCCGATGGCAGTTTACGCGATGCCCTCAGCCTTCTGGATCAGGCTATTGTCCATGGTGGTGGCGAAGTGCGCCGTGAGGGTGTGCTTGGCATGCTGGGACGCAGTGGCGACGATACCGTTATGCTGATGATTGCAGCGCTGATTGCCCAAGATGCGGAACGGGTATTTGCGCTGGTCAACGAACACCTGGCGCGGGGTCTGGATGCTGCCGGGCTACTGGACCTGATTATCGAGGGGACGCATCGATTGAGTCTTGCTCAGTTTGTGCCGGGCGTTGCAGAGGGTGATGATGCGGAACTGATCAGTCAGTTACGAAACAAAATCAATCCACTGGTTTTACAGTCCTGGTATGCCCTGTTGCTGTCAGCGCGCCGGGATTTTCAGCTCTATCCAGATCAACGCATGGCACTGGAAATGGCATTTTTGCGGGTGCTCAGTTTCTCTACGGGGAATATTCCACCATCGGCGCTGTCGCCCGAACCGGGGAAAAAGCCCAGTTCAATCTCTCAAACCTCTACAGAGACTGCGATCACAACCGTTGAAACTGTTCAACCCGTCCTGCCAGAACTGATTCCAGAATCACGCACATTTGCGGATGTGGTCCGCGAGCCCGCTCCTGAAATTCTCAGAGAAAATGTATTCATACCGCCGCAAGCGGTCCATATGAGTCTTTCCTGGCAGGAACTGATTGCCACATTATCACTTTCACCGCTGCTGCAGGAACAGCTGCGTCACGGTCAAGCCCTGCAGTGTGATGCGCAAAAGGTGGATCTGCTCGTAGAGCCTCGCTACCTGCCCTTTATTATCAAGGAAAAAGCGCGAATTCTGAAAGCGCTCAGTGACCACTTTGGTCAGACGCCGCAACTCGTCATCAGTGAATTGACCGAGGCAAGCGGCGTACGCAGTGTAAATGCTGAAGCAGAATCTCAGGCCTCCGCGCGACAGGAAGAAGCACAGGTCAGGGTGGCCAATGATCCTCTGATCAAACAATTTACGGAAATACTGGGTACTCAGGTAGAATCCATTACCTTGATGACTTTAACGAATCAACAGGGAGGTAGTCGATGATGAAAGGTGGTTTGGGAAATATCATGAAACAGGCGCAGCAACTCCAGGATCGCCTGCAAAAAACCCAGGAAGAACTGGCCCATATTGAAGTCCAGGGACATGCCGGCGGTAATCTGGTAGAGGTCACCATGACCTGTCGCCATGATGTGCGCAAAGTGCGAATTGATCCCTCGTTGCTGGCGGATAATGATCAGGAAATGCTGGAAGACTTGGTAGCTGCGGCCATTAACGATGCGGTACGCAATGCTGAAAAGGTCAGTGCTGAACGGATGTCGGAAGTCACGGGTGGAATGAATATTCCAGGCATGAACCTGCCTTTCTGATATGGCTGATGTTCCGAGTATGGAGGCTCTGGAGGCGCTGTTAAGGCGCCTTCCCGGTATTGGACCGCGTTCTGCGCAGCGCATCTGCTACGATCTGCTGGTGCGTAAACGCAATCTTCTTCCCCAATTGGCCACCGCGCTGGAACGCGCGCATGCTGCAGTGCGTTTTTGCGAACGCTGCAATAATCTTAGCGAAGCCCCTTTGTGCGCTGTCTGTAAGGGTTTGCACCGGGATCATTCGCTGTTGTGCATTGTGGAATCACCCGCAGATTTGCGCGCCATTGAAGATACAGGCATGTTCAGCGGCGACTATTTTGTGCTGATGGGCCATTTGTCACCTCTGGATGGAGTCGGTCCGGAAGCCCTGCATCTGGATCGTCTCAGTGAGCGTTTGGCAGAAGCGGATCTGCAGGAGGTGATATTTGCCACCAACCCCACTCTGGAAGGTGAAGCCACTGCCCAGTTTCTGGCAGATCTGGTGCCTGCAGGCATTACCATCAGTCGTATTGCCCACGGCGTTCCGGTGGGCGGTGAACTGGAATATGTAGATCGCGGCACACTCGGACGGGCGCTGCATGGACGCCGCCTGCTGGATGAATAGTTAAAACAAAACATTAGAGAGAGGAAGAAGTCGTATGCTGGCTACGGGTGTGACGCCTCCGGGCGGTAATGTATTCTTTTTGTTGATGGGCGCCATTCTGGTTTTTGCCATGCATGCCGGCTTTGCCTTTCTGGAGCTGGGGACCGTGCGCCGGCGCAGTCAGGTCAATGCTTTGGTCAAAATCCTCAGTGACTTTGGCATTTCGACCATTGTGTATTTTTTTATCGGTTATCATATTGCTTACGGCATCAGTTTTTTCGGAAACGTGCAAACCCTGACTGCCGGCGATCATGGTTTTGAAATGGTGCGTTTTTTCTTTCTGCTGACCTTTGCGGCAGCCGTACCCGCCATCATTTCCGGAGGCATTGCCGAGCGCGCCCGTTTTTATCCGCAATTGCTGGCTACGGCTTTTCTGGTGGGCCTGGTGTATCCCTTTTATGAAGGCATCGTCTGGGATAACAATTACGGCATTCAGGCCTGGTTTACGCAGACATTTGGTGCGCCTTTTCATGATTTCGCCGGTTCGGTAGTGGTCCATGCCATGGGTGGCTGGATGGCCCTGATGGCCGTCTGGTTATTGGGACCGCGCCGGGGGCGCTATGGTAAGGATGGTACGGTGCATGCCATGCCGCCTTCCAATATTCCTTTTCTGGCCTTGGGCTCCTGGATTCTGATCATCGGCTGGTTTGGATTTAATGTGATGAGCGCCCAGCAGTTGGCTCAGGTTCAGGGTCTGGTGGCCCTGAATTCTCTCATGGCCCTGGTGGGTGGCATGCTCGCCGCTCTGGCCGTTGGCAAGGGCGATCCGGGTTTTGTGCATAACGGAGCATTGGCAGGGCTGGTGGCTATTTGTGCCGGATCGGATGTGGTCCAGCCCATCGGGGCTCTGGCCATTGGTGCCATAGCCGGGATTATTTTTGTGTATTTATTTACCTTTGTACAACATCGCCTGCGCCTGGACGATGTGCTCGGGGTCTGGCCTTTGCATGGCGTTTGCGGTGTCTGGGGTGGTCTGGCCGTGGGAATTTTCGGCCTGAAAATGCTGGGCGGTGCTGGGGGAGTCAGTTTCTGGTCGCAACTGCTGGGCACCAGTTTGGGGGTTTTGATTGCGCTGCTGGGTAGCGGAGTGGTGTACGGCACCATCAAGGCCTTCATTGGGATTCGCCTGGATGCCGAGGCGGAATATGCCGGTCCCGATTTGAGTATTCACCATGTCAGCGCGTATCCTGAGGAGGATATTGAGAGGGCCTGAACGTGGATGATGACTTTGTTGCATTGACTTGGGAGCGTCTGCCAAAAATACCGAAAAGGTCTCCTGATGCACATAAAGGTCGTTTTGGTCATGTTTTTGTACTGGGCGGCGCGCCAGGAATGGGCGGAGCACTGGCTTTGGCTGCTGCGGCTGCCTACCGGATTGGGGCAGGGTTGGTGACCGCCGTGGGTCATCCTTCCGCAGTTCCTTATCTGACTTCCGCGCTTCCGGAAGCGACCTGGTGGGACTGGCCCCCAAGTTTCTCTGCCTTACCGGACAATGCGGTACTCGCCGTGGGACCCGGTCTGGGGCAGGGGCTGGCAGCGCATGATATGCTGTCCGAGGTCGGGAGTTTGCCCATTCCCCAGGTCTGGGATGCGGATGCCCTCAATATTCTTGCGCGTTTTGGTGCGCCATTGCTCAGTGCTAAGGCTGTTCGGCTGTTTACCCCGCATCCAGGGGAAGCGGCCCGTCTGCTGGCAATGCCGCTTCCTGACGTTCAGCTGGACCGGATAGGGGTAATACATGCGCTGCAATCCCGCTATGGCGGGCATTGGGTTTTGAAGGGGCAGCACAGTCTTATGTTGGGTGAAACAGCGCGCTGTTATTGCCCTTGGGGAAATCCGGGAATGGCCACTGGCGGCAGCGGCGATGTGCTCACTGGAGTGTTGGCAGGATTACTGGCCCAGGGTTTATCGGCCGATGATGCCTTGATTCTGGGGGTTGCCATTCATGCCCTCGCCGGCGATCGTGCGGCCCGACGGTTGGGAGAAGAAAGCCTGTTGGCCAGCAATATTCTCGAAGAACTACCTTTTGTCATACAGGAGTTGAATGCCATCCATGTCTGAAACCGAAATGCTGAAAGCCTGGGATCGCCGTTATTTTTGGCATCCCTTCACCCAGATGCAATGTTATGGTGACGATGATCCCTGGATTATCGAGAGGGCGGAAGGCCATTATTTGTATGATGTGGATGGCGCGCGTTGTCTGGATGCGGTCGCGAGCCTTTGGTGTAATGTGCATGGTCATCGCCATCCGCGCCTTGATGCTGCCCTTCTGGAGCAGTTGGGAAAGGTCGCGCATACGACAGCCCTGGGCGCCAGCAATCCACCGGCTATCCGTCTCGCCAAAAAGCTGGTTGAGTGCACTCCAGAATCTCTGCAACATTGTTTTTTCAGTGAAGATGGTTCTGAGGCGGTAGAAGTGGCTATTAAAATGGCTGCGCAGTACTGGGCCAACATAGGACGTCCGCAAAAGCATCTTTTTTTGACCCTCGATAACGCTTATCACGGCGATACGGTGGGAGCTGTTTCGGTGGGTGGATTTCCGCTTTTTCACGAAGTGTATGGTCATTTGCTGTTCCCGACGCGCAGGTTGCCCAGCCCTTATGTGCTGCAATGGGAACAATGCCAGGGGGATGCCGCGCAGGCAGCCAAGCTCTGGCTGAATACTCTGGAAGTCGTTTTACTGGCAGAAAAAGACCATATAGCCGCTTTGATTCTGGAAGGCGGCGTGCAGGGTGCAGCCGGTATATTGCCTTTTCCACCCGGGGTCTTGTCGGGCGCACAAAAGCTCTGTAATACCCATGAGGTCCTGCTTGTTGTTGACGAAGTGGCCACTGGCTTTGGTCGCAGCGGCCAATTGTTCTCCTGCCAAAAAGAACAGGTCGAACCTGACTTGCTGGCGCTCGGCAAAGGACTGAGTGGCGGTTATTTACCCATTGCCGCAACGCTGACTTCAGAAGCAATCTATCAGGCTTTTCTGGCCCCCTTTGGCGAAGCCAAACAGTTTTATTACGGACATACCTTTACGGCCAACCCTTTGGCCGCTGCGGTGGCTCTGGAAAATCTGAGCATTTTTGCCGAAGGCTATTTGTTGTCCGAAATCCCCAATAAAATCGAAAAACTGCGCGCAGGTCTGGAAGTATTTCACCATCAACCCTGGGCAGGTGAGCCCCGGCAATTTGGCTTGATGGCGGCCATTCCCTTGCGTGACCCGGCTACCGGAGCGGCTTACCCTTATGGCGAACGTGTCGAATACATGGTCTGCAAACGTGCCCGGGAAATGGGTGTGTATAGCCGACCCCTTGGTGATCTGCTCACCATTGTGCCCCCTCTGTCGGTGACAGAGCAGGAAATAGACACTATTCTCCACACATTATTTGACGCCATGGCGGAAGGAAGAACCCAATGACAACTGCCCAGGAAATCATGACCCGTGCGCCCAGCACGGTGCAGGAAGATGATTCGGTCAAGAATGTCGGCAAAATCTTGCTGCAGACGGGGCACCACAGTATTCCCGTAGTCAGTGCCTCCGGGCATCTGATCGGCATGATCGGTGAGCGCGACCTGATTGATGCCAATCGCGAGGTGCATTTGCCCACTATGTTGACCATTCTCGATGGATTGATTCCGTTGGGTGGCATGCATGAATATGAAGAAGAGTTACGTAAAGTCACGGCTGTTACTGCAGGCCAGTTGGCCACTACCAAGGTCGTGACCGCAGGACCCGACGAAAACACCGATGCGGTCGCCGAAAAACTCTTGCGTAAGGAAGTGCATGCCTTGCCTGTTGTGGATACAGATGGAAAGCTGTTGGGTATTATCACCCGTTCCGATATTCTCCAGCATTTGTTAAAACCCTGAGTTTGCGGATGGATTGGGACTTTCCCAGTGCCGATATTTGCCAGTCCTGGGGGGCGGCCCTGGCGCAAACATTGCGAGCACCGGCAGTCATTTATCTGGAAGGCGACCTGGGAGTCGGTAAAACAACGCTTGCCCAGGGTATTTTGCGGGCACTGGGCGTCACCCAATCCATCAAAAGTCCCACCTATACTTTGCTCGAAACCTATGAAACAAAATCCGGACTGGCACATCATCTGGATTTGTATCGTTTGAATGATCCCGAAGAGCTGGAATTTATCGGTATACGTGATTATCTGGCGACACCTGCCCTATGGCTGATTGAATGGCCGGAAAGAGGCAAGGGGCATTTGCCGGGCGCTGATCTCAAACTGCATTTGCATATTCAAGCTGATGCCCGGCATCATTTGTCCGCAACGGCGCAGCATGTGCGCGCCGAAGCCTGGGTGCAGGCTTTACCGGTTGATCTGGCGAGTATTACATGAACAAGTCAGTGACCAGCCCGCCACGCGTGCGCCGCCTGGACGCCACCCTCGCCAATCAGATTGCAGCGGGGGAGGTGGTGGAAAGGCCCGCCTCGATCCTTAAGGAACTGCTGGAAAATAGTCTGGATGCACAGGCTACCCGGATTACCATTCAATTACAGGGTGGTGGTATGGATTTGCTGAGTGTGGAAGACAATGGCACCGGCATATTACCCGAAGATCTGCCGCTGGCACTGGAGCGTCATGCCACCAGTAAGGTGGCAAGCTGGGAAGATTTGCAGGCTATCCAGACCATGGGCTTTCGTGGTGAAGCACTGCCCGCTATTGCCTCGGTGGCGCGGATCGAAATTCTGAGCAGAACGCACGACGCGGGGCAGGGTGCCCGGCTCCAGGTGCATGGTGGTGAGGTCCTGGCCTCGGAACCTGCTGCCCGCGCCCCCGGAACGACGGTGCAGGTTGCCGACCTGTTTTACAATGTCCCGGCGCGCCGCAAATTTCTGCGTTCGGCTGCCGCCGAATTGACGCGCATTCAGAAGGTGCTCCGACAGATAGCTCTGGCCAATTTCCCGGTGGCTTTTCAACTGCTGCAAAATCGTCGCAGCCTGGTGCAGTATCCGGCAGCCACTGATGCTGAAGCCTGTTCTGCCAGAGTCGCAAGCATCCTGGGCGAAGGTTTTTTGGCAAATGCGCTGTACCTCGAGCAAAGTGATCAGGGTATGTCGCTGAGGGGCTGGCTGGGCTTGCCTACCTATAATAGTGCCCGGGGCGACGAACAATACTTTTTCGTCAATGGTCGTCCGGTGCGTGATCCGGTGCTGACCCATGCCTTGCGCGCTGCCTATCAGGATGTATTGTTTCAGGATCGTCACCCGCTGTTTGTTTTATATCTGGATATGCCTGCCGAGCAAGTGGATGTGAATGTGCATCCAGCCAAGGCTGAAGTCCGTTTTCGGGATAGTCGCGCGGTACATGATTTCCTTTTTCATACCCTGCGCCGGATTATTGCCGAGCAGGGTGGGGATAAACCGCAAATTTCCGTTCCGGTACAGCCGGCAATGCGCCCCCTCGGCCTTGCTTTGGATATCCCCGCTGCTGGTGCTGTCCGTCCGCCTTCGGGTCCATCTTCTGCTTATGTACCTTCCTTCCAGCAGGACTTGAGTGGTGTCGCAGAGGCCCGGACAGCCGCTTATTGGGAGCAGATGGTTGCAGCCGGTACGTCGCGTCCGGTAGAAAGTTACCTCGATCACTCTCCGCAGGAACAATCCCTGGCGCCGGAATATCCGCTGGGGCAAGCCGTAGCGCAAATTCATGCCCGCTTTATCGTGGCGCAGAATCAGGAAGGCATGATTCTGGTGGATCAACATGCGGCGCATGAGCGCATCCTTTACGAGAAAATGAAAAAAGACTGTCAACTGGATGATAAACAACAATTTGTTATTCCCGAATACGTGCATGTTACCGCCGCACAAATGACCTGTTTTGAAGAGCAGCAGGAGGCATTGCGAGCTGCTGGTCTGGATATCAGCGTAGCCGGGCCGGGCACATTGGCTATTCATGGTGCTTTGCGTTCCCTGGATGCGCGCAATTTTGCGCAACTGGTCGCGGAACTTCTGGATATGGAAAAACCCTGGGGGCAGGGCGACGTAGAGGGTAATCCGGCATTGGCTGAAATGGCCTGTCGGGCGGCCATCAAGACCAGTCGGCGTCTGAACCTTGATGAAATGAACAGTCTCCTGCGTCAGTTGGAAGCGACGCCACGGTTTGGACAGTGTAATCACGGTCGGCCTACGGTTGTGCAATTTTCTCTGGCGGATCTTGACCGCCTGTTTTTGCGTGGCCGATGATTCCCGCCCTGTTCCTGATGGGGCCTACGGCGAGTGGCAAAACAGCACTGGCCATGCATATTGCCAACCAGCTGCCGGTAGACATTATCAGCGTCGATTCCCTGCTGGTTTATCGTCATTTTGATATTGGCAGCGCCAAGCCGGATTGCTCACTAAGGCAGCAATATCCCCATGCTCTGGTGGATATTCGTGAACCGGATCAACCCTATTCCGCCGGACTTTTTCGGGAAGATGCCCTGGCTTGCATCACCCGGGCACGCGCCCGTGAACGCATCCCCCTGCTGGTGGGGGGCACCGGCCTGTACTTCCGGGCGCTGGAACGTGGTATTGACGATCTGCCTCCTGCCGATCCGCAAATACGGGGAAAACTACTGGAAGAAGCCGCGCAAGAGGGCTGGCCGGCATTACATGAGCGGCTGGCTGCTCTTGATCCGCAAACGGCGGCAGGCATTCAGCCATATGATCAGCAACGTATTCAGCGTGCGCTGGAAATCATTCAGCAAACCGGGGCACCGTTAAGTCAATTGCGGCAGTGGCAGGGCGCTTTCCCCGGACCACTACTGAAAATCCTGTTACGTCCGCCTCGCGCCTGGCTGCATGATCGTATTCAGCAACGACTGGATATGATGCTCCAGGAGGGCTTCCTGGAAGAAGTGGCGGCTTTACAGAAACGTCACTACGCTCCTGATCTTCCAGCCATGCGGGCAGTGGGTTACCGCCAATATTTTGCCCGCCTGAATGGCGAGTTTACAGCGGCAGAAGCTTATGCGGCAGCCCTGGCGGCAACGCGTCAGCTGGCCAAGCGCCAGGACACCTGGTTTAAAAGAGAGCGTGCGAATCTGGTGCTGGATCCGGCAGAAGATCAAGCATGGAAGTCCTTGCCGAACTGGATCAGACAGCAAATGCTGTAATACACTTTCATTTTGCTCTATCGGCTCTGCCGACAATTACCGGTTCCGGGCCACGCTCCAAAATCTTCTACGGGAGAACATGATTGAAATCCTGGCATTTCCTGGGCTGCTTGCTGCCAGCGTTGATGCTGGCTGGCTGTGCACCGCCCATGCCGCATCTGGCAAAACCTACCCCATTGCAGGATTTACAGCTTGGCAGTGACTTGACACAAAAAAAATCGTCTGTAGCTGCTGTTGCGGACTGGTGGCGTCCTTTACTCAATCAGCCAGAGCAAAACATCATGCAACTGGCTCTTGAAAAAAATCCGGACATGCTTGCTGCGAAAGCCAGGATAGCCCTGGCTTTATCTGCCTTGCGCGAAGCGGGAGCGCAGCGCGAACCACAACTCCAGGGCACCGGTCAGATTGGGGTAAGCCGTTGGACCAAAAATCAATTTTATTTGCCACCTTATGCCGGAGAAACCTCCTGGAACAATTCGTTAAAGTTTGATTTTTCTTTTCATCTTGATCTTTGGGGCAAGGAGCAGGAGCAGGTCAAGGAGGCGCGCCTGCGCTTGCAGGCAGCCGAACAGCAACGGCGTGCTGCCAGGTTGATTCTTGAAAATGCCGTGTTGCAACAGCTTCTTGCAATAGATGCCAGTGCTGCCATTCTGCAGCGTTTACAGGCCGAGCAACACATCTTGCAGCGGCTTGAACAAATCGAAAAAGAAAGACAGCAGCATGGCCTCAGTGATTCCTTGCTCAGTCTGGCAAGTGTCGCCCGTCTTGCGGGTTTGGAGCAAGAAATAGCCGCACAAAAAGCCAAGTACGACAGCAATCGTCAGGCCTTGGCAACACTGTGCGGTGTGGGTGTCCAACTCCCCTTGGTGCTGCGTCATTATCAGCCCAATCTGTTGCAGACCCATTGGCAGCAACCCAGCACTGTTCCGGCTGAATGGATTGCCGAGCGGCCGGATATTGTCGCCCAGCGGATGACCATCAAGGCGGCTGCTGCAGCGGTGCATATTGCCCGCGATGCCTATTATCCCGATATCAATCTGGTGGCTTTTGCGGGTGGTTTGGCAGCGGCAGGCGGCTTGTTTACTTTTTTGCATCCGGGGTCCTTACAAGCAGGTGTGGGACCAGCTATCAGTTTGCCATTGTTTACCGGGGGGCGACTGCGGGGCCACTTTGATGCCAGTCAGGCGAAATATCAGCTGGCTCGCGCCGCATATCAAAAAAGCTTGTTACAGGCTTTGCAGCAAGTGGCTTTCAGTCTGAGACAATTGCAGTCTGCCAGTCAGGAGCGGGAAATCTTACAGCGGCGTGCGCAAGCCTTGTCGCGCAGCGCGGCTTTACAACAACAAAGATATCAAGCGGGTCTCAGTAATGCCCTGCCAGTCATGACGGCGCAACTGCCTATCATCGACAATCAGATGCAGCAAATTCGCCTGGATACTTATGCCCGGCAGAATCTGATCAAACTCTATGCCGCTCTGGGGGGTAGGGTGATTCCAAAAACCTGGACGGGACCGCATTCACCATCATGAGTACCCTGAATCTTGCCAGTCGCCAATATTGGCAGAGTTTCTACCAGCACGATCTGCAAACCTGGATTTTCTGGGCCAAGACAGCCGCTGCAGCGCTGATTGGTCTTTGGTTGGCTTATAGATTCCAGCTGGACTCTCCCAGTACGGTCGTAATCACCGTGTTTATTGTGATGCAGTCGCGTAACGGGATGGTTCTGGCCAAGAGTTTTTACCGGGCGATTGGTACTATTGCAGGCAGTATTGTCGCCATGTTGCTGGTAGCGACATTTCCGGATGAACGACTGGGATTCCTTGCCGGCTTGGCCCTCTGGGTGGGATTTTGCACTGCCGGGGCGCGTTATTTCCGTAATTTTCAGGCCTATGCCTTTGTGCTGGCTGGCTATACTGCTGCTCTGGTCGGGCTGCCTGCGGCATTGGATCCTGAACATGCCTTTTATATCGGCGTTGCGCGCCTGAGCGATGTGATGCTTGGGATCATTGTGGCCTCGGTCATGAGTGCCATTGTATTTCCACAACCGCTGGAAGATCTGCTGCAGCAGACGGCACAAACGCGCCTGCAGCATTTTTTGCGCAATACCTTGCGCGTACTGCAGGGAGGGGTGCCGAGGGCTGACTGGATCGCCCTGCATCTTGAAGCGATTCAGGAGATTTTGCAGCTGGATAGTTATCGTTCCGGGGCGTTTTTTGAAAGTAGTCGCGGACGCCGTAAAAATATGCGCGTTCGGCAGATGATTGCCGACATGATGTTTGCTTCGGGTTCGCTGCATTTACTGAATAGTCATATTCGCAGATTGCAACGTGATACGCTCGCACCGGTGCGTATCAAAACTGAAAATTTGATCAATTCGATACGTCTGGATTTTCAGGAGATACAACAACAAATCCAGAATGGCGAAATAATTACCGCAGAAAATCAGTTGCAGAGTCTGCAAAACAGGACCGTGCAGCAATTAGATGAATTACGGATCTCTTTGCTGGATGACCTGAATGCTGATCAACGACTGGCTCTCGATAGCCTGATACTGTTACTCATCCGCTTTCTGGCTGAACT
Source organism: Acidithiobacillus sp. HP-11 (assembly GCF_015100075.1). Lineage (NCBI taxonomy): Bacteria > Pseudomonadati > Pseudomonadota > Acidithiobacillia > Acidithiobacillales > Acidithiobacillaceae > Acidithiobacillus > Acidithiobacillus sp. HP-11. The sequence continues at coordinate 20,256 of NZ_JACKYY010000027.1, read as the reverse complement.
CCGGCGCTATATGGTCAGTTATGGGCAATTGCTTTGTCCCGAGGCAATCAAGGCGGCTCCCCCCTTACCGCTGGCAATTGCCAGAGTACAAGAGAAACATTGGCACGCCTCTTTTGACCGTCCGCCTACAGAAATAGCCCAGCCCTTGAGCGCGGCCTTGCGCAGTATGGTTGTTGTTGCGGTGGTTTCGCTTTTCTGGTTAAAAACGGCGTGGCCTTCTGGTCCCGAAGCCGTCATTATTGCCGTAGTCCTCAGCGCGTTATTTTCCACCTTTCCCAATCCGCTGGCTTCGGTGCGGCAGATGGGGTTTGGTGTACTCACTGCCTTCCTCGCGGCTCTCCTTTTCAGTCTGGAGTTTTTACCGCGAATATCCGGTTTCCCCATGCTGGCTCTTGCACTGTTGCCGTTTTTGTTAATCTCTCCTTGGTTGTTGACGCGTACCCGGTGGTCAGGAACAGCGGCTGGTTTCGGGATATTTTTTCCCCTGTTTGCCATTCCGGGAGAGGGGCAGGAAATATCCTATAGCGCATTGCTGAATAATGGGACCGCACAATTGCTGGCAGTATTTTTAGTAGGAATTGCTTTTTATCTCATTTTTCCGGTAGGTAATAACTGGGAGCGACGGCGACTTCTGCAACGCTTTCGCGAACTTGTCCGGGTTGCGGCGCAGGCTCCACTACCCAACTTGCGTAACCAGTTTGAAGCGGAAAGTCGTGAATATTTGCGTTTATTGGCCGCAGATTTGTCACCTCAGCAGGCCAGTGACCTGAAAATTCTGCGCGAGGTAATGCGTCTTAATGAACTCGCCGAAGGGATCCTGCAGCTGCGTATTTTGCTGCATGCACAAGCAGAAATGGCAGGTGAGCAACCTTTGTCGCGCTACGAAGCGCAATATGTTACTCCCTTACTTGAAGCGTTTCCCAAAAAATATGAGGTACCCATGTCGGCAAATTATGAAAATCGTCTATGCGCGGTCATGGACGCTGCGGCCAATTTACCAGTAGAAACCGTCGATACGGCTTTACACCCTATTTTGCCGCCTGATGCCCTGTTTCGTGTTTATGTTCACGTCATTGCCAGCGTTTCACGACGGTTCTCGGTAGCAAGCGAGGCTGAGCATGCCCGTTGAAATAGTCCTTTTTGGTGCTGTGCTGCCTACGCTTTTGCCTATTTTTGGGCTGAGCGTCATTCTGTATCTGATCGTGGACAAATGGACCGGTTGTTGGGATCTGGATCGCTGGGTATGGCATCCGGCACTGTTTCGTCTGGCCCTGTTCGTGTGCGTTTTTGCACTGTTGGGCCTTGAGGTTTATAAATGATTGCACGCGTATTGCGGGTTTTGGTTACCATTCTGGTCGTGCTCCTTGCTGCCTGGCTGGGTTGGCGACTTTGGCAGGCCTATATGGATCAGCCTTGGACAAGAGATGCGGTGGTACAGGCGCAAATTGCCCAAATCAACGCCGACGTCGGCGGTCGAGTGATTGATCTTTATGTCAAGGATAATCAGAAAGTAGCAGCCGGAACGGTACTTTTCCGCATTGATCCACAGCGCTATCGTCTGGCTCTCGCCAATGCGCGGGCCGCACTGGCGGATGCCAATGCGCAATTGGCGTTGCGGCAGGAGCAGTCGGCACGTCGGGCGCATTTGCCTGACGACGTTGTTTCGGCTGAGGCTCGCTCTGATGCCCTGCTGCAAGTGCGCGTAGCCCGGGCGCAGGCTGACGCTGCAAGTGCGCGCGTCCATCTGGCGCAATATGATCTTGCCCATACCGAGGTGCGGGCTCCGGTGGCGGGTATTATTTCCCATCTGCGTCTGCGCGTAGGGGATTACGCAGCAACCGGTAAGCCGCTTCTGGCCTTGGTGGAGACGGGCAGCTACTGGATTGACGGTTACTTTGAACAAACCCGGCTACAGTGTGTGCATGTAGGAGATCATGCGCATCTGCGCCTGCTGGGATCTGCACATACTTTTCCGGGGTTGGTGGAGAGTATCGCACCAGCTATTACTGATCGCGAAAGCCACACCGGAGCACGTCTCGTGGCAAATGTCCGGGCGAGCTTCAATTGGGTGCGTCTACCTGCCCGCATTCCCGTGCATATCAGGATTTTAAGAAAACCCAAGGATTTCCCGCTGACTGCCGGGATGCTTTGTTCCGTAGTCATTGAACGAAAGCACTCATGACGCCAGGTTTTTACGGGAACTGAACGTCATGGGTAAGCACATCTGGAACAGGACTATCGATTGCCAGTAAACCGGTGTAATGCTAGCCTATGGCGACTTTTAATCTATCCCTATTGAGGAACTTATGGCTGTTGAGCGCACTTTGTCCATTATTAAACCCGATGCCGTCCAGAAAAATGCAGTAGGTGCTATTCTGGGCCGTTTTGAAGCAGCGGGTCTGCGGGTGGTAGCCAGTAAAATGCTGCATCTCAGTCAGGAAGATGCGGGTGGTTTTTATGCGGTGCACAAGGCCCGCCCCTTTTACGGTGAACTCTGTGCTTTCATGAGCAGCGGCCCGGTGCTGGTCAGCGTTCTGGAAGGCGAGGGCGCGATTCTGAAAAACCGTGATCTCATGGGTGCGACCAACCCCAAAGATTCTGCACCTGGAACTATTCGTGCGGATTTCGCTGACAGTATTGATGCTAACGCCGTCCACGGTTCGGACAGTGCCGAAACAGCTGCCTGGGAAATCAGCTATTTCTTTAGTCAACGGGAGATTTTTTCGCGCTAAATGAGTGCCGAGGCTTGTGCTGTGATGCCGGCTCAAAAGCCGCAGCTTCTGGGGCTGGATCGCCAGTCCCTGGAGTTCCTGTTGGCCGGTTGGGGAGAATCGCCTTTTCGGGCCAAGCAAATTCTGCAATGGATTCATGGCCGACAGATCACAGACTTTGCGGAAATGAGCAACATCAGCAAGGCGTTACGTGCGCGGCTGAGCGAAGAAACCCAATATGCGGAGCCGGAAATTCTCGCTGATCAACTGGCTGCTGACGGTACCCGAAAGTGGTTGTTGGGTTTGCCCGACGGCAATGCGATTGAAACGGTTTTTATTCCCGAGGAAGATCGGGGAACTCTCTGTGTCTCCTCGCAGGTAGGCTGTTCGCTGGCTTGCAGCTTCTGTGCGACGGGCGCTCAGGGACTCAACCGTAACCTCGACACCCATGAAATTATTGCCCAGATCAGAACGGCCCGGCAAATACAGGGCTTGGATGCCATTACCAATATTGTCTTTATGGGTATGGGCGAACCGCTGCTGAATTTACGCCAGGTCTTGCCGGCCCTGGATTTGTTGCGCGACGATTTTGCCTATGGTTTTGGGCCCAAGCGCATCACAGTCAGCACCGCTGGTGTGGTTCCGGGTCTTGATCGACTGGGTGCGGAAAGTCCGGTCAATCTGGCAATCAGTTTACATGCCAGCCGGGACGAAGTCCGTGACGTTTTGGTGCCGGTCAATCGTCATTACCCTCTGGCTGAATTGCTCGATGCCTGTCGTCGCTATCCGCTGCTCCCGCGTCGCCGCATTACTTTTGAATATGTCATGCTGGATGGCGTCAATGATAGCGATGCCGATGCCCGGGCTCTGTTGCGCATATTATCGGGTATTCCAGCCATGGTGAACCTCATACCGTTTAACAGCTTTCCGGGTTCTGATTACCAGCGTTCACCGCAAAAACGCATTGATGCCTTTCGGGATATTATTCTGCGCGGCGATGTGATGACCGTCACCCGTCGCCCGCGTGGCGATGACATCGCCGCTGCCTGTGGACAGCTTGCGGGACAGGTGCGCGATGGTCGACGCAGCATTCCTTTGAGGGTTCAGGCATGAAAACAGATGGAATGCGCTTCCATAAAGTAATCTGGATTCCTGGCTTGCTTGTCGTGTCGGCATTGAGTGGTTGTGGGCTATTTGGCAGTAAAAGTTCGCCCATGACTTCGGATCAACAAATGGCCGCCTTTATTGCTCATGAACACAAAACCCGTGCTACTGACCAGGGTCTTCAGGCTCCTGCTGATGATGGTAAAGCCAAAGCGGGTATTTATACTTCACTGGGCACGGCTTATTTGCAGGATGGACACCCCCGGCAAGCCATTCGCGAACTGCAAATGGCCAATCAGGCGGATGACAGCTATGCAGATGCCTACAATGTGATGGGTCTGGCCTATGAGCAGCTAGGACAGAAAACTCTGGCACGCCAGGCTTTTGAACAGGCCCTGTCACTGGACGCCAAAAATCCGGAATACCGCAATAATTATGGTGCGTTTTTGGTGAATACGGGTGACTACCAGCAAGCGATTGTGCAACTCAAGCAAGCTACCGCCGATCCTTTATACAGCACGCCACAATTTGCCTGGACCAATCTGGCCCAGGCCTATGCGGGCCTCAAAGATCCGGTTGCCGCGCGCAATGCGCTGAATCGTGCGCTCTATCTTCTTCCCAACTATCCACCTGCCTTGCAAATACTGGCCGAAATGGACTTTAAAGAAGGTAATGTGCAAGCCGCCTATGGACATTTGCAGGTGGTACTTGCTCAGGAACCAGATAACGCCAGTGCGTTACTGTTGGCCGGACAGATTGCCGCCCGGCAAGGACGCCCGGAACAGGCTGCGGCTCTGTGGCAGCGCTGCGTCAATGCCGCACCATATTCCGATGCGGGAAAAAAAGCGCAGCAATTGTTGCTGCAACATGGTTGATCAAGAGATGGACTCCATGGATGAAAGCCTCAGCAATCCGGATTTGCGAAATGCCCGTGAAGCACGTGGCTGGACTCTAAAGCAGGTAGCGGAACGCTTACATATTACTGAAATTCAGGTTCAAGGGCTCGAAGAAGGGAATTATGCCGTGCTTCCCGGCGCCACTTTTGCGCGTGGATTCCTCAAGAATTATGCACGCATTCTGGATCTGGATCCGGAACCGTTGCTGCGCAATTATGACGCCGCCAACGCGGGGTCGGGAATTTCTCCGACGCGCCAATTGCTTCCTGATGGCGAGAGCCCCCTGCTGGATTACAGTAAACGCACCCTGCTGATTTCTTTCTTGATATTGATTGCCGTTATAGTGGCTGTCTGGTGGTTCTGGGGGCGGAGCGAGAACGCTTCGACCGTACTACCTGAAAATAACAGCCACAGTGTTTCCTCCATGCCGGCGACCCTGGCTGAGCCGGCAATTTCCAATACGGCGCCCACTGCTTCTGTTCAAAGTGTAGTCGTAGCCACTCGCAGTCAGGCTGTGGGCAGCTCCAGTCCAGTGACAGCCACAGCGCAATCGGCTGCGACCAGCTCTACAGTGACCAGCAATACGACTGCGGGAATCGCTTTCCAGTTTCATGCCAACTGCTGGGTACAGGTCAGGGACGCTGCCGGTAAAACCTTGTTGGCGGTCCTTGGTCGTCCGGGTGATCTGCTCAAAGTGAACTCAGGAAAACCGCCTTATCAGGTTCTGGTTGGCAATGCCCAGGGCGTGACCATTCATTATCAGGGTAAAGCTATTGCGCTTCCTGCGAACGCCATGGGTGTAGCCCGTCTGCAACTGGGAACCGCCCCCACCGCAAGCACGCAATCTGCTGCGATTACAGCGCCAGTACACGGTTCGGCAGATATTCACAGCCCTGTTAACCGGCACCGTGCTGTGCTAAACCATAGTGCACAACCCGACGTTGTTGCCCCAATCACTTCCGCAGCGCTTTCCGTAAGCGCATCTGTTACTAGCGAGGCATCCCATGCACCATGAATCTCCTATTCAGCGTCGTAAAACCCGGCAAATTCACGTTGGAAAAGTCGCCATCGGTGGAGATGCGCCGATCAGCGTGCAAAGCATGACCAATACCGAAACCCGGGACGTAGCAGCCACTGTGGCGCAAATTCGCCGTCTGGAAGCGGTGGGAGCAGACATTGTTCGGGTTTCTGTACCCAGTATGGATGCTGCTGAGGCTTTCAAGGCCATCCGCGCGCAGGTGGAAACGCCTCTGGTCGCCGATATTCATTTTGATCATCGCATCGCTTTGCAGGTCATGACTGATGGTGTTGATGGTCTGCGTATCAATCCCGGTAATATCGGTTCACTGGACAAAACCCGTCTGGTCGTGGAGATGGCCAAGGATAAAGGCATTCCCATTCGTATCGGTGTGAATGCCGGTTCCCTGGAAAAAGATATTCAGGAAAAATATGGCGAACCCACGCCTGAAGCCTTGGTAGAGTCCGCCTTGCGACATGTCAGCATTCTCGACGAGCTGAATTTCCACGATGTCAAAATCAGCGTGAAAGCTTCCGACGTGTTTCTCGCAGTAGGGGCATACCGACTGCTTTCGGAAAAAGTCGATTATCCCCTGCATCTGGGCATTACCGAAGCCGGCGGTCTGCGTTCGGGTACGGTCAAATCCGCCATTGGTCTGGGTCTGCTGCTGCGTGATGGTATTGGCGATACCATCCGTATTTCCCTAGCCGCTGATCCCGTGGAAGAAATCCGGGTTGGCTTTGATATTCTCAAGAGCCTGCACCTGCGCCAGAAGGGTATTAACCTGATTGCCTGTCCTTCCTGCTCCCGTCAGGAGTTTGATGTCATCAACACCATCAATGCCCTCGAGGCGCGGCTTGAAGATATTCTTGAGCCCATGGATGTGTCGGTGATTGGCTGCGTGGTCAATGGTATTGGCGAAGCCAAGGAAGCGGACATTGGTCTGGCGGGCGGAGACAAGCGTAGCATTCTCTATTATCGCGGCAAGCAGGTAGACCGGGTAGAAAACGTGAATATAGTTGATGTTCTGGAAAAACGGATTCGTGCCGAAATTGCGGAGCGTCAGGCAGCCCGTAATGATGCCTGAGCGCCTGGTAATGGTTCGTTTGGGGAAAGTGAGTTATTCGTATGGCTGTTAAGGGATTACAGGCGGTGCGGGGAATGAACGATATTTTCCCCGCAGAAGCAGCAGCCTGGCAGGCTCTGGAAACGGATTTGCGGGGCTTGCTCAAGTTGTATGATTACGGCGAAGTCCGTCTCCCGTTGCTGGAATCGACAGAACTTTTCGCCCGTGCCATTGGTGACGTCACCGACATTGTCCAGAAAGAAATGTACACCTTTGCCGATCGTAATGGCGACAGTCTTACTCTGCGTCCGGAAGGGACTGCTGGTTGTGTACGAGCCGCGATCCAGAATCAGACCATGCGCGGGCAGACTCCGCGTTATTATTACATGGGCCCCATGTTTCGCCATGAACGTCCCCAGAAAGGCCGCTATCGGCAATTTCACCAACTGGGCGTTGAGGTTTTCGGTCAGGCCGGAGCCGGTACAGATGCCGAAATCATCGCCCTGTCTGCGCGTATTCTGAAGCAGGCCGGGGTGCAGGCCTCTTTGCAAATCAACTCATTGGGCAGTCCAGAGGCTCGGGCAGCTTACCGTGAGCGACTTCTGGAGTATTTGCGACCGCAACAGGAAGCCTTATGTGCTGATTGTCAGACCCGTATGGAGCTCAATCCATTACGGATTCTGGATTGTAAAGTGCCTGGCTGTCAGCAGATTGCCAGCAGCGCACCACATCTGGTGGATCATCTCGATACCGAATCGGCCCTGCATTTTGCCAGCCTGCAAAAACTGCTGACCGCTCTTGATATTCCCTATCAATTGAATCATAGCCTGGTACGCGGGCTGGATTACTATAACCGGACGGTTTTTGAATGGGTTACGGATGCCTTGGGTGCGCAGGGAACCGTGCTGGCCGGTGGTCGTTATGATGGACTGGTTGCCCAGCTGGGTGGTCAGGATACTCCCGCCATTGGTTTCGCTGTAGGGTTGGAACGCTTACTCGCCTTGCAGGAAATTCAGGGAAAACAGGCCTGCGCCGACAAACCTGTACTTTTTATCGGGGCCATGGAGGACGATAGTCTCGCTCGTTCCTGGCAACTCGCTGAAGCTCTCCGTGATCTGGGTATCAGTGTGGTCAGTGGCGGCCCTGCGGGTTTCAAAGCTCTGCTGAAGCAGGCAGAACGTTCCCGGGCGCTGTTCCAGCTGGTCATCGGGTTGGGACAATTGCAAGGAGAACCAGTAATCATCAAGGAACAGTGCGGGGAAGGGCGTTGGGAAGGCAGTCTGGAGGCAGTGATCACTGGTCTGCAAAGCCTCGGCGTTGATTTCCCCAAGCATGCACCCCATACTGGGCAAAATTTTGCCACTGCCAGAAGATCAAAGTGACCGGTCAAGAACTTTCCGCATTGCTCTCCCGCCATCGTATTACCCTGATTGTGGGTATTCTCGTGATTCTTTTTGCCGCCATGGGGTTTTTTGGCTACGAAAAATATCAACGCCATCAAACCGAAAAAGCGGCAGTATTGTATAGTGAGCTGGTAGATACCATGGTTCAGGGGCAGACCAGTACGGCCCGTGCCAGTGCGGATACGCTGATTCATCAGTACGCCCATACTCCTTATGCAACCATGGCGCATTTTTTTCTGGCGCGTATGGATATGGAGGGCAAACAAGTTCCTGCCGCAGAAAAAACGCTCATGAGCGTGATAAAGAATACCAGCGCACCCCGTGGCATGCGCAGCCTTGCTCGCTTGAATCTGGCACTCCTGTATGTGGATCAGCATCAGGCACATAAGGCCCTGGATATCCTGCAAAATCCACAGCCTGCCTATGTTACCTTAGCTGATGAAATCAAAGGGGACGCCTATGCCTCTCTGAATCAGATCAGTCAGGCAGAACAGGCCTACCATTCGGCCATGTCCGCCTTGCCGGCGGCTGACCCTTATCGTACTTATCTGCAAATGAAAATCGCCAATATTGGAGTTGCGCCGTGATGCGGAATGATTTTTTCAAAAGCATATGGCGTTTAGCCGTTCTGGGAATAGTTGCTGCCCTGCTGAATGGCTGCGGCATCATGTCCTGGTTTAAATCCTCACCCAGTCCCAAAACGCCTCCACCCATCAGTAAAGGTCATAATAAAGTTTCTTTTTCGACGCAATGGCAGGCCCGGCTTTATGGACTATGGCCTATCAACCCCTACCAGGGAACAGAAATTGCCCACTCTGCGCATCAGATTGTGGTGGCTAATGCTTCCGGGCATCTGGTCAGCATGAATGAATCGGGCAGTCAGCAATGGATGCGCAGTCTGGATGGCAAAAGTGCGCGCGGTGCCACCATCGCCCATGGCGTCGTCTATGCGGGAACCAATGCCGGCAAGGTATTTGCGTTTGATGCTAAAAATGGTCATAAACTCTGGTCGGTACAACTCAGCTCCGAAGTGTTGACACCGGTAGTCTATGCCGACGATCACCTACTGATGCAAACCGTAAATGGCCATCTTTGGTCGCTAAACCCCAAGGATGGCAAAATTCAGTGGACCTTCTCCATGAACCAGCCCTCCCTCATCTTGCGCGCAGTTTCTACCCCGACTGTGCATGATGGTGTGGTCTATGCCGGTTTTGCTGATGGAACCTTGACAGCATTAAGTCTTTCCACGGGTGCTGAGTTGTGGCATGCCCGTGTAGCTATTGCCCATGGCAGCAACGAGCTGGCGCGGATGGTGGATGTGGCAGCGCGTCCGATAGTTGCTGATGATCAGGTTTTTGCGGCAGCCTATCAGGGTAATCTGGCTGCCTATACACAGCAGGGAGGCACCCAGAACTGGAGTGTCCCCATGTCGGTGTATTTAACTCCAGTCTGGTTCAAGGGACATTTGTATGTGGCCGATTCAGATGGAGTAATTTCTGAAATAGATCCTGGTTCGGGCAGCATCCTGTGGAAAAACGATAAACTCAAAGGCCATGCCATGACCGGTCTGAGTAGTTGTGGAAATGATTTGCTGGCAACCGATAATGGTGGCTATCTCTACGCCTTCAATCCCGAATCCGGGCATCGGATTGGTCAGACACGCCTTTCCTCCAGTGGAATTCAAAGTAGTCCTGTATGTCTGGATAATAACCAGATTCTTGCTCTCAGTGATGCGGGCACTTTGTATCGGATCAAGCTCGAAAAGCGCTAAGGCTGTATCATGACTGCAGTTATTGCCCTGGTGGGGCGACCCAATGTCGGTAAATCCACTTTTTTTAATCGCCTCACCCGTACGCGTGAGGCTCTGGTTGCCGATTTCCCCGGGCTGACGCGTGATCGTCACTATGGAACCGCGCAGTTTGAAGGGCGTCAGTATCTGGTCATTGATACCGGCGGCTTTGAACCTGAAGAACGCGAGGGCCTGGTTGCAGCCATGGCCATTCAGACCAGACTGGCTATTCAGGAAGCCGATGCCATCTGTTTTCTGGTGGATGCCAAAGAAGGCTTGTCTGCCCAGGATGAAGAAATCGCCATGGAATTGCGCCGTGGTGGCAAACCGATTTATCTGGTTGTGAACAAGATGGATGCCAAAGGAGCCGTCAGCGAACTCCCGGAATTCCATCGCCTGGGTCTGGGAATGCCCTATACCATTTCGGCCGCCCATGGACATGGGGTTGAAACCCTGCTGGAAGCCGTTTTCTCGGATCTGCCCAGTGAGGAAATTGCGCAGCAGGATGCCGGAAAAGGCCCCCGCATAGCCATGCTCGGCCGTCCCAATGTAGGAAAATCGACACTGGTAAACGCCATGCTTGGTGAAAAAAGAGTGTTGGTATTTGATGAGCCGGGGACTACCCGGGACAGCATCCGCATTCCTTATGAACGGGATGGCAAGCCCTATGTCATGATTGATACGGCCGGAATGCGGCGGCGTGCCCGAGTCGGCGAAGGCCTGGAAAAGCTCAGTGTTTTGAAAACATTGGGTGCATTGCGGGAAGCCGATGTCGTGTTGCTGGTGCTCGATGCCAGGGTCGGTATTGCTGAACAGGATTCTCATCTGGTGGGGGTCGCTGTAGAGTTGGGACGCCCGATTGTCGTCGTGATCAATAAATGGGACGGGATGAGTCCTCACGAGCGTAAGGCGGTCAAGCAGGAGCTCGAGCGCCGCCTGAGTTTTATTCAGTATGCGCCGGTCTATACCATTTCCGCTTTGCATGGTACCGGTGTTGGCGATTTGTACAAAAGTATTGATCGCCTCTGGCAGAATTCCCGCAAACATTTTTCAACAGGAGAGCTGAATAGGGCTTTGGGCGAGATTATTGAAACCCATCAGCCACCCATGGTTGGTGGACGCCGAATCAAGTTACGTTATTGCCATCAGGGTGGTGAAAATCCGGTTACGCTGGTATTTCACGGGAATCAATTAACGCGCTTGCCAGGTAGCTACAAGCGTTATCTGGAAAGCGCCTTCCGGAAAGCCTTACGCCTGGATTCCATTCCCTTACGTCTGTTATTTCGCCAGGGTGAAAACCCCTATGATCCACAAAGAGGCAAACATTAGATGAAAGGCAGTCTGTCCGGATGGTGGCGTTGGGCCATTATCGCGCTCCTTATTTATCTCGGTATTTTATGGAGTGGGGCGATGCTGCCGGTCAGTCCCCAGGGTTTGTGGATTCGTGCCGGGGAGTATGCACTCTGGGCCACCGTAACCCTGGGTGCCCTGGCGCGCTTTTATCCGGTGCTTGGTCCTTATGGCTGGCGTCCGGTGACTATTTTTGTGGGGGCTGTTTTATCCGGGCTGGAGATTTTCATTGGTTCGGGTCCCGATACTAAAACCCGGGTGGACGAATGGATGACTGCTCTGATTGGCATTGCCGTAATCACGATTCTTGCCCGCGTGTTACCCCGTGCAATCACCGTCATCTGGTTTGGTCAGGAGGTGCAAAAGCGTGAACCTTTTACTCGTACGCCACGCTGAGGCAGAAGACGAAGCGGTTTCCGGTTCGGATTTTGCGCGGCAACTTACCCGCTATGGACATGAAACCGCAGCGGCTGTCGCCCGGGGCTTGCGTCATTGTATTCAGGGTTCAGTTCTATTGTGGAGTAGCCCCTTGCTTCGTACCCGCGAAACTGCCGCTTATATTTCCCAAGCTTTTGGTATTGAAGTGAATAGCTATCATGAAGCGATTCCGGCTGGCGATCTGAACACGCTCAGTCGGGATTGGCAGAACCTGAGCAAACAGCCCGAAACGCTGATTGTGGTGGGTCATCAACCCCATCTCGGAATTTGGACGACGCGGCTAACCCGGGTCAGTGTCCCCGTCAAAAAAGCCAGCGTAATTGGTATTCATCTGAAAACTGTTGATCAAATGGAAGGTGAACTTCAGTGGTATGCTTTGCCGGAAATGCTGCGCGCCGTTGCGACTGAGAACAAAGCCTAAGCACAACCGTTTTAGTCAGCACCGCAAATTGGTGTATAATTGATAAGTCACTTCACACGTTCAATCAGGAGGTGTTAAATGTCCGAAGCAGCGGATCTTGTTATCATTCTTATCACTGGCGCTGAAAATCCCAAGCGTCTTCCTTCCGCTTTTTTCCTGGCAGCCACTGCCGCCGCCGCCGAGCAGAAAGTCGTCATGTATTTCACCGGACCGGCCACGGAGTTGCTTGCCAAAGGTAAGGCCGAAAGTATATTTCCGATGGAAGGTGGCAAAAGTGTCGCCGACTTCATGAAGCTTGCCGAAGATAATGAAGTTCAGATTATTGGTTGCCTGCAGTCTCTGGAATTGAATGGCATGACCAAAGATGACTTGGCCAAACCCATTCCCATGATGAATCCCAGTGCTGCGCTGCCTTCATTGGCCGCTGCAGGTCGGATTCTGACCTGGTAATCGGCGCTTAAAAACCTTCATTGTCTTGAAGAGCCCGTCCTTTTGGTCGGGCTCTGTTTGTAACAGAAGTTTTGTCATCATACTGTCATATAACTGTGCTAGATTGCTAATTACGTCGCGTCAGGACTGCTAGCAAGCATTGATGACGTACGGTGTGTGTTTGGGAATAAGCCGTAAATCAACGTATTCGCCATCTTTGGAGGTCTTATGCTGTATCGTTTGAAGAAAGAGCTTTCTCGCAGTGTAAAGGGTGCCGTCATGGTTTCTGCATTGGGTCTTGCCGGCATATATGCCATGCCCGCCAGTGCAGCCACGATTTCCTTGTTGGAAACCGGTTCCACCCTGTTGTATCCACTTTTCAATTTGTGGGTACCTGTGTACACCAAAATGAATCCCGGCGTGCAGATAACCACCCAGGGTACAGGAAGTGGTACGGGTATTGCCGAAGCCATTTCCGGCGTCGCCCAGATTGGCGCTTCTGATGCATACATGAGTGATGCCCAGATCAAACAGCACCCGAACATCCTCAACATTCCTTTGGCCATCTCCATTCAGATGATCAATTACAATCTGCCCGGTCTGAACAACAAGCATCTGAAGCTTTCCGGTCCTGTGCTTGCCGGTATTTATTCCGGCAAAATCACCAATTGGGACGATGCGGCCATTGCCAAGCTGAATCCTGGTGTGAAACTGCCCAACCACAAGATTGTCCCTATCCACCGCACCGATGGTTCTGGCGACACTTTTATTTTTACCACCTACCTGGCTGACACCACTCCAGCATGGAGCAAAAGCGTTGGCTACAGTACGACGGTAAGTTGGCCGGCCGTTCCGGGTGGTATCGGTGCCGAAGGCAACCCCGGCATGGTCCAGGCTCTGAAGACAACGCCTTATGGTGTGGCATACATCGGTATCAGCTGGAAGAAACCAGTTGAAGAAGCCAAATTGGGCCTGGCCATGCTGCAAAACCGCGCAGGCAATTTCGTATTGCCTACAGTGGAAAATGCCAAGGCTGCAGCTGGTGAAATGGTCAGCAAGACCCCTGCTGATGAACGGATCAGTCTGGTATTCGCTCCTGGTGCCAAGTCCTACCCCATCATCAATTATGAGTATGCCATCGTCAGCAAGACCCAGGCCAAGCCGGAAGTGGCTGCAGCCATGAAGAAATTCCTGAACTGGGCCATTGATCCTAAGGGCGGTAATGCACCACACTTTATCACTGCGGTAAACTTCGTACCGCTACCCGACAGCGCAGCTGAGCTGTCACGTAAACAGATCGCAGAAATTCACTAAGATCTGAACGGTGCCGGGGTAATAACCCGGCACCGTAATTTTTTAATACGCATTTATTACTGTTTAGATAACTTTACTTACTTTTGGAAGTGGAATCATTGTAATGAAAATTCCTGTATTCAGAACGGCATTAGTGGCTACCGCAAGTTTTTTGCCGATTTCATTACTCCTTCTGATAATTTTTTTGGCCGTGTATTCATGGCCAGCGATTCAGTATAATCAATTTCATTTTTTATGGACGAATGATTGGAACCTTGGCAATCTTTATGGTAACCCAGTTTCAGTAAATGGGCACCAAATCATGCCTGGTGCCAAGTATGGCATCTGGTTTCTGGTCGTTGGGACGATTGCCAGTTCGGTACTGGCGATGCTTATTGCTATGCCTATCGCTGTTGGTGCAGCCTATTTTCTCAGTGAAGGCATTCGCAAAACCTGGGCAGGACCTTTATCCCTATTTGTTGATCTGCTCGCTGCTATTCCCAGTGTAGTATATGGTTTATGGGGATATGCTTTGCTGGTGCCGCTATTTGGTCACAGCATTTTTCCTTTTTTGGCAAAGACTTTTTCTTTTATTCCTTTCCTGAATGGCGAAGCGGGAAGCGGTTATGGGCTATTGACCTCTGCTTTTGTCTTGGCAGTCATGATCATCCCCCTGATTTCGGCGACGTTGCGTGAATCTATACTGATGACGGAACCTGCCTTGAAAGAGGCTGGTTTGAGTCTTGGCTTGAATCGCCTTGAAGTTTTTTGGCATATTGTTTTGCCCAAGCTAAGAACCGTTTTGATCGGCGTAGGAATTTTGGCATTAGGGCGGGCTTTGGGTGAAACCATGGCGGTATTGATGGTCAGTGGTAATGCCCTGAACTACTTACCCAATAATATTTATGCGCCCATTTCGACTATGGCGGCATTTATTGCCTCGCAGCTGGATAGTGCACTGCAAGACCCAACCAATATGGCTGTTGAAGCATTATCTGAAATAGCTCTGGTGTTATTGCTGATTACGGTGGTTGTCAATATAGCTGCCAGAATGATGTTGTGGATGGCAAAGGTGCGCTGATGGCTATTAATGTGTTGGAAGAGCAGGTATTACCGAAAATGAGTACACCCAGGAAATTTAAAGTATCCTTATGGCGCAGGCTGATGACTGTTTTTGCTACCGTCATGGTCACAGGGTCCTTTGTTTTTTTGGCGGCCATGTTTCTTTCCATCATTATTGATGTGCTCATACATGCCTGGCCAGCGCTCAATATCAAATTGTTGACAGAAATTACCAATGGTATTGGTGGTGGTCTGAAAAATGCCATTGAAGGTTCCATTATCATGTCTCTTGGTAGCTTGCTGTTAGCTGCGCCCATCGGGATATCTGCAGGCATTTATTTGAGCGAACATGGTCATGGGAATGCTGGCAAGCTGCTGCGCTTTCTCTCAGACGTTCTGGTTGGGGTACCCTCCATAGTGCTGGGTTACGTCGGTTATATTACGATGGTCATTTATTTGGGCTGGCAGTTTTCAGTGGCTGCAGGAATCATCACCCTGACCGTTATGCTCCTTCCCTATATTGCCCGTTCCACCGAATTGGCGCTGAGCAACATCCCTTTATCTGTTCGCGAAGCGGGATATGGATTAGGGGCAGGGGAGGGGCGGATTGTTTTCAAAATATTACTACCTGGTGCCGCACCGGCGATTATGACCGGACTTTTTTACGCGGTGGCTTTATCCATGGGTGAAACGGCTCCACTTTTGTATACCGCTGGCTGGTCTAACTATATGTGGACCGGAAAACTGACCAATGAGCCAATCGGCTACTTGACCTATGTCATCTGGACATTCATCAACGAGCCCTTTGCAGAATCACATATGTTGGCATTTGCTGCAGCTTTCCTGATTACCGCCGGAGTGTTGATGCTCATTCTTGCGGGGCGCTGGTATATGGTGCGAGCCCAGCGCCGGATGGGAGCATACCGCTAAGCTGTCAGGTTGTTCAGGAAAAAACCTTCAGTACCTGGCTATCTTCTGAACCCGATAGAAGCTCTTTTGCTCTGGCAAGATGTTCAGTGGCACGGCCACGATCACTATTATCTGTCGTCTGCCAAATGGGAAACAAAGTGGTTTCTTCACGGTTTTCATGCTTCGCAAGTGAGCCGGAAAGCATGGCGCAGATGGCCGGCAACATACCATAGTCTTTTTCGTCAAAAGTTTCTTCGAGCAAGCGCGATTGCACAATAATACTGTCATGTTCAAAAAGCATATCTGCCAAGGGTCCCTGCTCTTCGCCCCCCCCAAGAACCGGACCCAGCAGATTGTTTTCCAGATGAACGTGACGACGGAGACCAATCCAGTAATCCTGGAAAATACTTTCAGCGTCGGCAATTCTGTTTTCGTTGGCTGCAGCAAGAACCTGGGCAAACTGGTGATCCAGGCGATAATGGTCCCAAGTCAACAGGTCAACCACATCTTTGGCTTCTGCCTCGGCTCGGGGCTGAACTTCGACCTGCCATAGTTTGCCATCGCTTTCCATGTGCCAGGAGATGGCATCACGCAGTTGAAAAGCTACGGCGCGCATCATGGCGGCAGGATCTGAATCTGTAAGCACCTGTATTTTTTGCCCGACGGACAGTCGAATACTGGCTGCATAAACAACGGGTTGTGCTTCAGTATAAGTCATCCCGCGCACATCAATGATGTTACTCAAAGGGGTCACAGCGGAAGGGTTTATGGATTCAATCGACATGAGGGGCATCCTTATGTTACGAAATGGTGCCCAGGGCCGGACTCGAACCGGCACGGTATAAACCGAGGGATTTTAAGTCCTGAAACCCCTTATTTTTGGGCTTTATTAATCAATACCTTTCTTAAAAAATAAATAATTTCATTAAGTTACCAGCCTTCATCGTTCCTTGTCATTCCCTAATACTCCTTGTGTTACCTAATCTCAGTGTCATGGTATTGTCCAGATTTTCTAGCTATTTTATGTCGAAATAAACACATTTTTTCGCGCTGATAAAAATAACAATTATAGACGTTCAAGCGGGATAATCCTCTCACTTTTCGATCACAAACCATTCCGCAATGCGGTTGTTTAAGTCGGCCCTACACAGCTCCAAGAATAGATTTTACAGTGAGTTTAAAGTCTTGTCGAACTTCGCCCCAGCCCATTTCCCTTGTGTCCCAAGTGTACTGGGCTGGGGATGTGCGTCCTTTTGTTCGTATTGTCCCTGATCGTCCGTGACTACCACATCCACCATGAACTGGCTGCGGGAAGCATGAGCAGGTCAAACAGTACAGGTGATCAGCCAGTTTCAACAGAAATCAACGCCTGGGTCAATCAAACGAAGTTTGTGCGGTTGTGGCATATATCTTTATTATATATTCTGAAAACCTACATTTAAGGGGGTTTTCAATAGACCGATGAACCGGATGGATTTGATGCGCACTTTGTCTGATATGGAACTCCGTAATCACTTTGTGTTTACCAAAAGAGATATGGAAAAAATGTTTCCGAATGAAACGGACAAGGCTATGGGAAAATCCTTGCAGCGCATGGTCGAGGATCAGTTACTGATCAAGGCCGCCCGGGGGATCTATGTTTACGCGCCTGCGCTGATGCGAAACGGGGGTCGGGTCATTGAGTCGGTGGTACGAGCTTTACGACCAGGGCAGCTCAGTTATTTTTCATTGGAAAGCATGCTCTCTGGGTATGGGATCATTTCCCAGGTCCCTGTAAGCTACCTGACCGTCATGACGACAGGCGCAAGTTGTTTGCATAAAACACCGTTTGGAACCATAGAGTTTACGCACACGAAACGCAGCATTCCGGAAGTTCTGGAGCGTACTATTGTGGTAGAAGGTCGCCCTTTAAGGATCGCTAAAGGTCGGCCGCCGTACAGGATTTGTATCGGGTAGGTAGAAATATCGACATGATCGACCAGGAAGAATGGGATGATATGGAATGAAGCACAAAGTTTTCAGCAGGTATGTCGATATGGCCATGGCGGGACAGGGGCTGGATGCCATGCGTCCGGTTGTCGAAAAAGAACTATTGCATTACGAGATATTTAACGCACTTGATTCTGAGGGGCTTCTGAAAAATCTGGTTTTCCAGAAGGGTACGTCCTTGCGCCTTTGTCGCGGTTCAGATCGGTTTAGTGAGGATCTCGATTTCGCAGGAGGAAAGACTTTTACCTCTGACAACGTGAGAAAGATCAAGGATTGTGTGACGCAGCGAGTGGGTGACCGGTTTGGTCTGGATGTTACCGTTCTTGAACCGCGTGAGGCAAAGCAGGGACAATACGTCCAGGTCGATAAATGGACGGTGTCTGTAGAAACGCATCCGGGTCGCCCTGATTTGCTGCGACAGAAAATTAAACTGGAAACCGCCAATATCCCAGCCTACACCAGAGAAGTTGTGCCATAAGAATGAATTATTCCGTTTTGGATGGGGTGAGTCTGACGTTGGTCGTTGCTGAATCCATTCATAAGATTTTGGCAGACAAGTTAGTGGCACTGCCAACCTCTATCGCAAAAATAGATGCACATGGGATCGCCGACACTCCCGCGAGAATTCGCTATCGGGATATTTGGGACATCGCCTGGCTGACAGGACAAGTTGCCGAAGTCGATATGGATATGGTCTGGAAAAAGGTGGCGGATTACGGCATTTAGGAATTTCCACGATTGATGGATCATGCTATTTCACAAGTCCCTGGAACAGCAGCCAGCCATGCATTTCGCCAACAAATGAG
Source organism: Acidithiobacillus sp. HP-11 (assembly GCF_015100075.1). Taxonomy (NCBI): domain Bacteria; kingdom Pseudomonadati; phylum Pseudomonadota; class Acidithiobacillia; order Acidithiobacillales; family Acidithiobacillaceae; genus Acidithiobacillus; species Acidithiobacillus sp. HP-11. The sequence goes on along the minus strand of NZ_JACKYY010000027.1, from coordinate 1,572 downwards.
TCGATTTGTAGAGCAATCCAAACTTGAAAAGATGTTTGGGATGCCCGGATACGAGGGCTACTTTGCCCAGTCAGTGAACACCTTACTGGAAAGTGCGCTACGTGAACAGAAAATGCCTACTCAGCTGTAAGAGGACTACTCGTCGCATTGAGGGAATACCTGGATTGACCAAGGCGCTGTCTGTCGGCTGTCCCAAGACTGATTCCACAGATTGAGTCCCCGATCCAAGGTTCCTGGTTCTACCCGCACCAGGCAATCGCGGATCACAAATTCACTGGGAACAACATAACGTTTGTTCTCGCGCCGGCAGCCGAAACGCTCCCGGGCGGCTTGCCCAAGTCCCTGGGCCCAGTCCGCCATGGACTTGTAACCGGACATGCCGCAGAGCGTGGCACCGGCGACGATCCCCCGCGCGACCGATAAACGATGCCGTCTTCCTTGAGGCCTGCGAGGGTCTTTGATCTCCGAGAAGCAGAGCGGTAACGCGCGCATTTCTTCAGCATTGAGCATACGATTGGGGTCTCCAGTGAGTTGCAGGTGGGTGTAGTCCGGATGGGTCAGGCGGGCTTGAGGGTCACGTACCAGGGGCCGGATAAAGACCCGTTTGGGGGGCACAGCAGTGGATCTGTAGCCGCTTGGGCTACGTCGATAGCGTTGGATCAATCCCGGCTCTATCCAGTTGGCCGCGTGGATTGTTTGCGCAGACGAACCGACATTATGCGAAGCATCTTCCTCCCTTCCATCGTCAGTCTGCGCACGACCAACCATTTCTATGCTCTATGAAATACCAGGCGACGGCAGGAATTTTAGGGCCACACAAATAACAATCGTCTTCGAGCCAAGCGTTTTAATTTTTCGGCGTATGCTTTTGTCATGGCTTTACATATAGCCCCCCGACGCCTACGGCGTCGACCCCAAGGGGTGTTTTTTCCGGCGGGGAGAGGGTCCATATTTATGCTCAATGATGCAAATGCAATGCTATTCACAAGCAATTCATCTGCGTAAAAAATAAAAAGAATGCCTTTTGCACTATTCTACATGAAATTTCGTCGAGAAAAATGGTGCAAATTTTACACACCTTATTTGAGTATGAAATCTGTAATGGTTCTATGGCATGATACTCAGAGTTTCTCTATCGGTTTAATCCCGATCAATATTTTTAAGCGATATTAAGATCTCCTCAGAATGGCATGTGCGTATGTTTCGAATGTCGCTATTGTTCGTGTATTTTATCTGTGTATCATGAATTTATGAGGGGGGGTATTTTCAGGAGCAAGAGCTAACCTGCGCTACGCTTGGTTATTCTTGGTCAGGGGATACCCCGACACCCCCGCACCCCTTGCACTACGTTTGGGGTGCTGAAAATGGAGTTTCTTATGGATATGGATGCTGTTATGGATATAGATATTTCTCGCAATCGTCGTCATGGTCCGGTGCCATTAGATCCAGCTTTGAAGCGCATCCATTCAGGTTCCTCGCTGTTTTAAGTGGGTAGCTTGAGATCCAGCTTACCCAGTACGAGGTAAGCCATGTTAATAAAATTCTTGTGGGTGCGATAGCCCCGTGCCCTGG
>NZ_JACKYY010000031.1:0-39996 GCF_015100075.1 Acidithiobacillus sp. HP-11 | reverse complement strand
CTTGGGCTCGGAGATGTGTATAAGAGACAGNNCTGAGTAACGGCACTCTGGAAGGTTTCAACAGTCTGCTCCAGTCCGCCAAATCCAGGGCACGGGGCTATCGCACCCACAAGAATTTTATTAACATGGCTTACCTCGTACTGGGTAAGCTGGATCTCAAGCTACCCACTTAAAACAGCGAGGAACCATCCAAGAGAAGATGATCCGGATCAAGGGTTTCAGCGCACATTGGATGAAAGTCGAGCAAAATCTATTGCAGGCTATATCCGAAACGGTGGCACGATACCTTCAAGCATCATACTTTCCGCTCAACCGGAGTCGGAACTGACCTACAACTCAAAAAATAAGACAATTACCTTCAACGAAGTGCAAGGCTCCTTCCTAATTCTGGATGGGCAGCATCGCGCATACGGCTTCAGAAAGTTGTTAAAAGAGGGCGTAAAATATCGAGTGCCAGTCATTATTTATAATGGCCTCACTCCGATGCAAGAGGCTAGAATATTCATTGATATCAATACGCTGCAGAGACCTGTTCCTAAGGAACTATTACTGGATATCAAGCGTCTAGCCGACAGGGAGTCAGATGATGAGCGAATGCTTGATGAGCTGTTCACAAGTTTCGAGACAGAACCTGACAGTTATCTGCTCAACAAACTAAGTCGAATTGATAAGCAAAGAGGAAAAATTTCAAAGGTCACATTCTATGACTCGATGAAGCCGATGCTAAAGGAATTCAACATATCAAGTACTGAAAGACTTTACAGAATAATAAACACGTTTTTGCTTGCTGCAAATGACATATCTGAAGAAAATCAGTTCAACCTAGAAATAGCAATAACAAAGGCTACACTATTCAAAATATTACTAGCCCATTCTCGCGCAATAATAAGCATAATATCGGACAATAATAGCGATGACATTGATAAGATTAGTGAACACAAGAAATATTTAATTCGTTCACTTCCAGGTTCATTTCAGGATATAGCCAACTCAAAGGCATATTTAAAATCAGTGGAGCTGCTTGACAGAAAGCTCCTTCGACGTAACCTTACCATCTAATGGAAATAAAGAAGGCAATTAGACTTCTTGGACCTTTAATGGTTGAGGGAGTTCTTTCAGTTCGCAACAATTCACATGTACGTTTAGTGGAAATGCTCCATCAGCTGGATTTTATCACGCGAAGCATCACAAAGACAGCCGATCAAATAATCATCAAGTTGCAGATTCTTGATGTTGAACCATTTTATAACTTGCTTGCAGGAGAGGCCAATAAGTTTCTGTTGGCGTCTAGGATAAGCCATGAACGCTCTACTCAAGAGCAATTAAATAATGCGTCTTGGCAAACAATTGAAAACTATTACGCCGCATATTACAGTATTCACTATCTCCTTCGAGTCACAGGGATCAGTGTGACGAATCTGGATACTCGAGGGACCAGATCAATTGAGCGAAGCAGTTATGGGACACCTGTTGCTTTCCCTGTGCCAGCCGGCCTGTATATCATAAAATTTGATAGCTCTACAAAGGAGCTTACTCTAACTAAAAATTTAAAGAAAAATGGTGGCTCTCATCAGGATGCATGGCAGTTGTGGGCGGGTCTAATCGATAAGCTGCGCATGCAAACCAACATAGATCCAATAGAGTATGCTGACCTTTCAATTGACTTGGCTGAACACAAAAATTTTCTTATTAAATCCACATTGAAATACAATCCACCAGAAATCCGTGGGGAAATAAACTACCAGTTTCGTGGTGGCACATGGATTTTTGAAAAAAATTCAGGGAGGTCAATTGGTATTTTGCAGCGAGCAATAGCTGGCACAGAATCATCTTCATCCTCGGTTTTGGCAACCCCAAAAGGCTTAATAGCAAATAATAAAATTATAATCTGACTTGCAAAATATGTATTTAAACACGCTGCTGAAAAATACCCCAAAGGCATTGGTCGAGCACTCTTACATAAATATAAAACCTACGTTTCATGAGATCTTAATATGTCTTCGCAAATACCAAGCTGTTCGGTCAAGCTGACGCCAAAAAGCTTCGGTTCTCCGTTACATTCAGTCGCTGCGCTCCTTACGGTGCCAGCTTACCTTGGGCGTTATGCGTCATCAGGCACCTGCGCGGCTATTGCATAGGAGAAAACATGAAGGGCAGTTGTTTATGTGGGGCCGTTGAATACGAAGTCGATCAATTGGACACGCCAATTTCTCATTGCCATTGCCATATTTGTCGTAAGGCTCATGCTGCGGCCTTTGCTTCAACTGCCGGTGTAATGCGAGGGCATTTCCGCTGGTCCAAAGGTGAAGAGAAGCTGGCGGCTTTTGAATCATCGCCGGGAAAGCTCAGGCATTTCTGTTCTGTTTGCGGCTCTCACCTCGTCGCCGAGCGTCCCGCGCAGCCCCATGTCATCGTTCGCGTGGCAACACTTGATGAAGATCCCGGATCTAAGCCGGTCATGCACATATGGTGTTCGCACGACGTACCTTGGTTGCAAGACGAAGAGAGCATTCCGTCTTATCAAGAGTGGCAACCCGGTCGGTAATGAGCATGACGCCCAACGAACCAACGAATAAGGTTAGATCGTGCGAAGCCACGATCTGAACCCGGTTGTTGGACGAGCCCGGTTCTGCGCGACGATCGGGCTGCACAGGAAATATATATTTGGAACGTATCGGATTGTTTACAAGGATACCGAAGCCAGAGCGTGCCTGTTATCATTTGACTCTAGGTTTACTGCTGCAGGTTGATTGCTCATGTCTGTTCGTACCCGTTTTGCGCCGAGTCCTACTGGTTATTTACATATTGGGGGTGTCCGCACCGCGTTGTATTCGTGGTTACATGCCCGCCGCCAGGGGGGGCGTTTTGTGCTGCGCATTGAAGATACGGATCTGGAGCGCTCTACGCCTGAAGCGACGGCGGCTATCCTTGAGGGCATGGCCTGGCTGGGGCTCGATTGGGACGAAGGTCCTTTTTACCAGACGCGGCGCATGGATCGTTATCGGGAAGTGCTGGCACAGATGTTGGCAGCAGGGACTGCCTATTACTGTTATTGCAGCCGTGAAGAAGTGGATGCCATGCGTGAAGAGCAACGCGCGCACGGCGAAAAGCCCCGTTATGACGGGCGTTGCCGGACACGCAGTACCGCCCGTGAAGGGGTGGCGCCGGTTATCCGTTTCCGTAGTCCAGATACGGGTGAAACGGTGGTGGAAGACCTGATTCATGGGCGGGTCAGCTTTCAGAACAGCGAACTGGATGATCTGATCATCGCCCGCTCAGATGGAACCCCTACCTACAATTTCTGTGTGGTGGTGGACGACTGGGACATGGGCATTACCCATGTTATCCGGGGCGATGATCATCTCAATAATACTCCCAGACAAATGCAGATTTTGCAGGCCTTGGGTGCAAATCTGCCAGTTTACGCCCATGTGCCGATGATTCTCGGGCCGGACAAGCAGAAACTTTCCAAACGCCACGGTGCTGTCAGCGTACTGGAATATCGGGAGCAGGGATTTTTGCCGGACGCCCTGCTGAATTTTCTGATTCGTCTGGGTTGGTCGCATGGTGACGAAGAAATATTCAGTCGCGAACAAATGATTGAGTTTTTTCAGATTGATACCGTCAATAAAGCGGCTTCGGCGTTTAACCCGGAAAAATTGCTGTGGATTAATGCCCAGCACATGCAACGGCTGAGTCCCGAGGGCCTGGCTCAGCATTTACGGCCATATCTGGACGCCCAGGGCATCACCGAGGCAAGTCTGGCCCAAGGCCCGGACTTGTCTGCGGTGGTCGCCTTATTGCAGGAGCGTGCCAAGACCCTGGTAGAAATGGCCGAGGCCGCCAGCATGTTTTATCTGGCTCCAGTGACAGGTGAGGTCAAGGATGTAGAAAAACATCTGCATGGTCAGGGCGCTTTGCTGGAGAGTCTCCTCCAGCATCTGGAAGTCTTGCCGGTCTGGACGGCGGCGGCCATTCACAGCGCCATTCAGGAGTTGGCCGTCAGTCATGCCGATGGGAAAATGGGAAAAGTCGCCCAGCCCTTACGGGTTGCCGTGGCCGGGCGCTCGGTTTCTCCGCCTATTGATGGCACCCTGGCGCTGTTGGGAAAGGACGAGACGCTTGCCCGTATTCGCCATGCTCGCAGCTGGCTTGCGGGGGTCTGAGCGCAGGCCCAAGCAATTTCGTATTTGGTGATCCACGCGCATCCTTCCAATTTTCAGGGATTTTAGCAGCTGCTGATACTTGGCGTCGGGCGGTTCATTTGCGATGATGGAGTCAAGCGCAGTTCCCGATCGTATTTTCCAGCTCAGGAGATCAGCTCATGGCTATGAACGTCACCCAGAAAATTATTGCCGCGCACTTGGTGAGTGGCACCCTCAAGGCGGGGAGTCCGATAGCTATCCGTATTGATCAGACGCTCACCCAGGATGCCACCGGAACCATGGCCTATTTGCAGTTTGAGGCGTTGGGTCTGCCTCGGGTACGCACTGAACTGTCTGTTTCCTATGTCGATCATAATATGCTGCAGTCCGGCTTTGAAAATGCGGACGATCACCGGTTTCTGCAGAGCTTTGCCGCGAAATACGGAGTCCATTTCAGTCGGCCGGGCAATGGTATTTGTCATCAGGTACATCTCGAACGGTTTTCCAAACCGGGTGGTACCTTGTTGGGTTCGGATTCTCATACACCGACTTCTGGCGGTGCCGGAATGCTGGCTATTGGCGCGGGCGGCCTGGATATTGCCCTGGCCATGGGCGGTTTGCCCTTCAACCTGAATATGCCGGAAGTGGTGGGTGTTAAACTGACGGGAAAATTACAGCCCTTTGTCAGTGCCAAGGACATCATTCTTGAAGTACTGCGTCTGAAAACCGTCAAAGGCGGGGTGGGCAAGGTCTTTGAGTATTTCGGCCCGGGGGTGGCACATTTGAGTGTTCCTGCGCGCGCGACCATCACCAACATGGGGGCGGAACTGGGAGCAACCACCAGTGTTTTCCCCAGTGATAGCGTGACCCGGGACTATCTTGCCGCCCAGGGGCGTGGGGCGACCTGGTCCGAGTGGGTGGCTGATGCGGATGCGGGTTACGACGAAGTGCTCGAAATCAATCTGGATACGCTGGAGCCCCTGATTGCCTGTCCGCATAGCCCGGATAATGTCAAAAAAGTGCGGGAAGTGGCCGGAACCAAGGTGGCCCAGGTGGCCATCGGTTCCTGTACCAATTCCTCCTACACCGACCTGATGACCGTCGCGCAGATGCTCAAGGGCAAGGTGGTTGCGGATGGGGTCAGTCTGGGGGTTTCTCCGGGGTCCCGTCAGGTCATGGAAATGGTCACCAAGGATGGCGGGTTGCTGGACTTTATTGGTGCCGGATCACGTATTCTGGAATCTGCCTGCGGACCCTGCATCGGGATGGGTTTTGCACCACCCACCCAGGGGGTTTCCGTACGCTCCTTCAATCGTAATTTCTACGGGCGTTCCGGCACCAAAAACGCCGAGGTTTATCTGGCGAGTCCGGAAACCTGTGCGGCCTGCGCTCTGACTGGCGAGATTACTGATCCCCGCGATTTGGGCTTGGCACCTATTCACGTCGATTTGCCGGGACAGTTCCTGGTGGATGATCGCATGGTGCTGGCTCCTGCCCCTGAGGGCACGGAGGTTGAAATTATTCGTGGTCCGAATATTGCCAAGTTACCGGCAGGTAAGGCCGCGCCCGCGCATCTGGCAGGCGAGGTGCTAATTCGTCTCGAAGACGATATCACGACCGATCATATTATGCCGGCGGGGGCTAAGGTGCTGCCTTTGCGCTCCAATCTGCCCGCTATCTCCGAATTTGTTTTTCATATGGTGGATGAAACTTTCCCGAGTCGGGCCAAGGCATCCGGCGGTGGTTTTATTGTGGCGGGTCGTAATTATGGTCAGGGTTCCAGCCGCGAACATGCTGCGCTGGCACCGCGCTATCTGGGCGTTCGGGGGGTGTTGGTACTGTCCTTTGCCCGGATTCATCTCGCCAATCTGATTAATTTCGGGATATTGCCGCTCACTTTTGTGCATGCTGAAGATTACGCCAAGGTACAGGCGGGTGATCAGCTGGGCCTCGATCTGTCGGGCCTGACTCTGGGGAAATCCCTGATCTTGCGCGATGAGACCCAAGGTCTGGATATTGAAGTGATGCCGCAGCTTGCCAGCGCCCGTGATCTGGAATTGATTTTGAAGGGGGGGGCCTTGTCCTGGGCGAGTGAACAACTGGAGCAGGTGTCATGACGACCCATATTCAGAAACCCGTAACAGGCAGTCCCTTGATGCTGCTGAATGGGGTGTTGCAGGTGCCAGATCAACCCATTATTCCCTTCATTGAGGGCGACGGGATTGGTTGTGATGTGACTCCGGCCATGCGCAGTGTGGTGGATGCGGCAGTGGCCAAAGTCTATGGAGGACAGCGGCAGATTGCCTGGATGGAATTGTTTGCCGGTCAGAAGGCCGTGCAACTGTATGGTGAAGGGCAGTATTTGCCCGATGAGACCATGGCCGCCATTCGGGAATATAAAGTCGCCATCAAAGGTCCTCTGGAAACTCCGGTGGGCGGGGGAATTCGTAGTCTGAATGTGGCCATGCGTCAGGATCTCGACTTGTATGTCTGCCTCCGGCCGGTGCGTTATTTTGAGGGGACGCCCAGCCCCATGCGGCATCCGGAAAAAGTGGATATGGTTATTTTCCGGGAAAACTCCGAGGACATTTACGCCGGGATTGAATGGCCTGCGGGTAGTCCCGAAGCAGAAAAAATCATTCGTTTTCTGCGGGAAGAAATGGGCGTCACAAAAATCCGCTTTCCCGACAGTTCTGCCATCGGCATCAAGCCCGTATCCACGGAAGGTTCGGAACGTCTGATCCGGCGTACCATTCAATACGCTCTGGAGCATGGCAAGCCCTCTGTCAGTCTGGTGCACAAGGGTAATATCATGAAATTCACCGAAGGTGGTTTCCGTGACTGGGGTTATGCCCTGGCGGAGCGGGAGTTCGCCGGACGGGTATTTACCTGGAGGCAAAAGGCCGCCATCAGCAAGGCAGAAGGTAAGGCGGCAGGACAAAAAGCTGAGCAGCAGGCCATTGCCGACGGGAAGCTGATCATCAAGGACGTGATTGCCGATAATTTTCTGCAGCAGATTTTGCTGCGCCCGGAAGATTACTCAGTGGTTGCCACGCTGAACTTGAATGGTGACTATGTTTCTGATGCCCTGGCCGCAGAAGTAGGAGGTATTGGCATGGCACCCGGTGCCAACCTTTCTGATACCCACGCGATTTTTGAAGCCACCCATGGTACGGCACCCGATATTGCCGGACAGGGCAAGGCCAATCCCAGTTCGCTGATTTTGTCGGCCGTCATGATGCTGGAGCATCTGGGCTGGGGAGAGGCTGCTCAGGCGATTGTGGCGGCCATGAATGCCGCCATTGCGGCTGGTGACGTCACCGGTGATCTGGCGGCCTTGCGGGGTGATGTGCCGGCATTGCGCACCACAGATTTTACGGCAGCGCTGATCCGCCGTTTTTAAAGGAACTTTCATGAATCTGCATGAGTATCAGGCCAAGCGTTTGTTGGCCGAAGAGGGGATTCCGGTCCCCCGCGCCATTCCCGCTTTTTCGGTGCGTGAAGCCGTGAATCAGGCGCGTGAACTGGGCGGTCCGGCCTGGGTGGTGAAAGCCCAGGTGCATGCCGGAGGCCGGGGCAAAGCTGGTGGGGTGCGGGTAGTCCACAGTATTGCCGGAGTGGAAAAAGCCGCCCAGGAGCTGCTTGGAAAACCATTGGTAACCGCCCAGACCGGTGCGCAGGGCCAGCATGTGGCGGCTTTGTTGATTGAGGAGCCAAGCAGTATTGCCCGCGAGTTGTATTTGGCGCTGATGGTGGACCGGGCACAGGCCAGAATTACCTTTCTCGCCACCCAGGAAGGCGGCATGGATATTGAGGAACTGGCCGTAACCCGGCCGGACGCCTTGAAAAAGCTGGTTGTTAATCCCAGCACCGGATTTTTGCCCTTTCAGGCTCGACAGCTGGGATTTGAGTTTGGTCTGGATACCAGTCAGGTGCAGCAGCTGACCCGCATCATGCAGGGCATGTATCGTCTTGCCCAGAAGCTGGATGCGTTGATGGTCGAAATCAACCCGCTGGCGGTTACCAGCGATGGCCGTCTGCTGGCGCTGGATGCCAAGCTGGTTATGGATGACAATGCCTTGTACCGGCATCCCGAATCTGACGAATTGTTTGATTCCACCCAGCAGGATAGTCGGGAAATTACCGCCAGACAGTTTGGGCTCAATTATATTTCCCTGGAGGGGAATATCGGCTGCATGGTCAATGGTGCCGGTCTGGCTATGGCGACCATGGACATGATCAAGCTACATGGCGGGGAACCCGCCAACTTTCTGGATGTAGGTGGTGGTGCGGCGGCAGATAAGGTCACCCAGGCATTTAAGCTGATTTTGTCCGACACCCGGGTCAAAGCCATTCTCGTCAATATTTTTGGCGGCATCACCCGTTGTGATTTGCTGGCAGAAGGCATTATTCAGGCCGCAGCCGAGGTAGGCATCCATCTGCCGGTAGTGGTGCGCCTGGAGGGGACCCGCAAGGAGGAAGGGATGGCTTTGTTGAGAGAAAGTGGCCTGTCATTGATTTCTGCCGATGGTCTGACGGATGCCGCGGTGAAAGCGGTGGCTGCCGCTCAGGGTTAAGGTGTCCATCAATATTTTCTGGTTGCAGCGGTTGTGGCCGGTATTGCGCAATTCCGGCCCCTTGATTTCGCGTTTGGCCGATGCCTATGTAAAACGCGGCGCAGATCAAAAATCTGCCGAGCGCATGGCGGAAATGGCGGTGCTTCTGGATCAGATTCTCGACGAGCGCCTGAAAACGGTGGCCCAGGTGGATGATCTGGAGGGTCTCCGCCAAGATCTCGCAGCGCTGCGTAGCGATGTGAATCATACCCAGCCCGTTGTCCGGCGCAATCCTTACATACTGCTTTTGTTGCTGGGTGAAGCCGTCATTATTCTACTGTTGATTCTTGTTTTGGTGCATATATGAGCATATTGCTGTCTCAGAACACCCGTATTATCTGCCAGGGGTTTACCGGCAAGCAGGGAACTTTTCATTCGCAGCAGGCCGTGGCTTATGGCTCCCGCATGGTTGGCGGGGTCACACCCGGAAAAGGGGGCAGCCGCCATCTGAATTTGCCGGTTTTTAATACGGTGGCTGATGCGGTGCAGGAAACCGGCGCCGAAGCCAGTGTGATTTATGTGCCTTCTCCCTTTGCGGCCGATGCCATTATTGAAGCGGCTGCGGCGGGCATTGAACTGATTGTCTGCATTACCGAGGGAATCCCGGTGCATGACATGTTAATGGTGAAACACTATCTGGCGGGTTCGACGGCGCGTCTTATTGGTCCCAACTGTCCCGGTATTATTACTCCCGGACAGTCAAAAATCGGGATTATGCCCGGTTCCATCCATCGTCCGGGCAAGGTCGGCATCGTCTCCCGTTCTGGCACCCTGACCTACGAGGCGGTTGAGCAGACCACCCGCCTGGGTCTCGGCCAGAGTACCTGTGTCGGCATTGGTGGCGATCCACTGATCGGCATGAGTTTTGTCGAGGTGCTGGCGCTCTTTGAGGCGGATCCACAAACCGAGCTGATTATCATGGTTGGCGAAATCGGCGGGCGCATGGAAGAAGAAGCGGCTCACTATATTCAGTCCAGTGTCAGCAAGCCAGTGGTGGCTTTTATTGCCGGATCAACGGCGCCCAAGGGCAAGCGCATGGGCCATGCCGGCGCGATCATTGACGGCAATGCCGGAACTGCTGCGGCAAAATACGCGGTACTGGAGGCGGCGGGGGTACATTGTGTGCATTCTCCGGCTGAACTGGGTACGCGCGCCGCAGCTTTGTTGAGCCGTTAATGCGCGTCGCTCTGGCGCAGTGCAATGTCTGGGTCGGTGACATCGACCGGAATGTGGCATTGATCCTGAAGGCAGCACAGGAGGCAAATGCTGGGGGTGCCGATTTACTGGTAACCCCGGAGCTGGCTTTATGCGGTTATCCTCCCGAAGATCTGCTGCTGCGTGAAGACTTTGTGCAGGCCTGCGCAGAAGCGGTAAAAACCCTGGCAGCGCAAACGCCTTTACCCTTGTTGTTGGGGCATCCCCAGCGCGTCAACACGCGGCTTTATAATTGTGCCAGCTTGTTGCGAAATGGTCAGGTAGAAGCGGTTTACCACAAGCACTGTCTGCCCAATTACGCAGTATTTGATGAACTGCGTTACTTTACGCCAGGTACCCAGCCCCTGACTTTTGACTGTGCGGGAGTCTCCTGCGCCGTGGCAATTTGCGAAGATGTCTGGTGTGGTTCCGAAGTGGCTCAGGCCTCCAGAGACCAGGGCGCGGAGTTACTTGTGGTCCTCAATGCCTCCCCTTACCACCGGCACAAGCAGGGGGAAAGGGAAGGTCGGCTGGCAGCGCTGGCAACGCAGACACAAATGCCCATCTGCTATGCGAACCTGGTGGGTGGTCAGGATGAGCTGGTTTTTGACGGTCGATCGTTTGTGGTGGATGCACAGGGTCGGTTGGTAGCCCGGGGGCCGATTTGTGAAACGGCGGTCATCCTCACGGATTTTGAAAAAACCACTCAGGGTTTGCAGGTTAAAGGTGATACAGCGCTCATTGCGGCAGCCGATACGGAGATCGAGGTTTATGCGGTCCTGACTCTGGGGGTCCGCGATTATGTGCGTAAAAATCATTTTCCGGGTATTGTGCTGGGCCTTTCGGGCGGGGTGGATTCAGCCTTGACCCTGGCAATCGCTGTGGATGCTTTGGGGGCGGAGCAGGTGCATGCTCTGATCATGCCTTCCCGTTATACCGCCGAAATGAGCGTTGCAGATGCCATTGCCGAGGCCCAGAGTCTGGGGGTTTCCTACGATCTGATTTCCATCGAGCCGGTTTTCCAGGCTTACTTACAGACCTTGGCGCCGCTGTTTGCGGGACGCCCGGTGGATACCACCGAGGAAAATCTGCAGGCGCGGGTGCGTGCCGGGTTGTTGATGGCCTACTCCAACAAGTTTGGGCACCTGCTGGTAACCACCGGCAATAAAAGTGAAATTGCGGTGGGTTATGCCACCCTGTACGGTGATATGGCGGGTGGTTTTGCGGTCATCAAGGATATCCCCAAAACCCTAGTGTATCGTCTTGCCCGCTACCGCAACCAACATGCCCTTGTCATTCCCGAGCGGGTATTGACCCGGCCACCCTCGGCGGAGCTGGCGCCCGATCAACAGGATCAGGACAGTCTGCCCTCCTACGAGGTGCTGGATGCCATCATTGCGGCCTATGTAGAAAATGACCGGTCTGCAGCAGAACTGATTGCCTCCGGTTTTGCAGCCGACACGGTGCAGCGGGTATTGAAGTTAATTGACCGTGCCGAGTATAAAAGAAGACAGGCGGCTCCCGGTGTGCGCATCAGCACCCGCGCATTTGGAAAAGATCGGCGCTATCCTATTACCAACGGCTACGCTTCCTGGGGTGGCCATCATAAGCTGAACGAGGAGCAACACCATGAAAAAAATTGAGGCGATCATCAAGCCCTTCAAACTGGATGACGTGCGCGAGGCATTGCAGGAAATTGGTCTGGCCGGAATGACCGTAACGGAAGTGAAGGGTTTCGGACGGCAAAAAGGGCATACCGAGCTCTACCGGGGGGCGGAATACGTGGTGGATTTTCTACCCAAGCTCAAGCTGGAAGTGGTCGTTGGCGACGACATGGCGGATCGCGCCATTGAAGCCATAGAACAGTCTGCGCGTACCGGCAAAATTGGCGATGGCAAAATTTTTGTGAGTGCTGTGGAAAGAATTATTCGCATTCGGACGGGCGAAGAAGGTGCCGAGGCGGTCTGATCCTGCTCACCAGGGTGCAGCCAGCTGCTCCCTAAGCGATCACCTGATTCGGCCATTGGCCTAGGGGCTGTTGACGCGAACAGCCCGGGCTAAAGTTGCTGTTAAATCTCCAAGCTAAGGGCTGTTTTCGGGTATATGGCCTTACTCAGTTGCCGGTGCCCAGATCGCCCAGGTATTTGCTTTTGGGGTAATTGTAGGCGAGCACCTTGCTTACGGTTTCCGCCTGATTCTGGAGGTTGAGATGCCGGTAGGAGCGGACCAGATAGTACAGGGCTTCTTCCCTTGAAGGGCTGAGCTGATAGCGGGTGACCACGTTATCACAGCGATTGGCCGCCGCAACGTAAGCGTGGCGCGTATAATAGAACTTGCAGATGTCCAGGTTGCGCTTCCCGAGAATATCGATGATTTTGGCCATGCGCAGACGGGCATCGACAGCATAGGGACTATGGGGCCAGCGTGTGGCCAAGGTCTGCAGAGTGCTAAAGGCTTCTTCGGCGGGTTTGGGATTCCATTCAGCGCCCTGGATGCCTTCATAGTAGGCAATGCCTTTCAAATACCAGGCATAATCCACATGGGGGTTGGCCGGATGCAGTTTGATAAAGCGTTCGGCGGCTGCTGCAGCGGCTTCGGAATCGCCACTCTTGTAGTAACTGTAAGCAGTATCCAGTTGTGCCTGTTCCGCATAGGGACCGTAGGGATAGCGGGTTTCCAGTTCTTCATAATGGCGAATGGCCGAAGTGTAATCTCCGCGTTCCATGGCTTGCTTGGCGGGCTGATACATTTGGGCAGCCGATTCGTGGGTTTCCGCAGCCTGATCGCCTTTGTGGGGAGTGCTGGCACAACCGGCCAGAAGGGCAGTACAACAAAATGAAATAAGTAAGCGTTTGCGCATGAAGGACAATAGTCTATAGTGGCGAGCCATGAGCGACGATACTACGGGACTTCCCATGATTTTGCCAGTGGATCAAGCCGGTGAACGACTGGATGCGGTTTTGAGTGGCCTGCTTCCGGACATCAGCCGCAGCCGGATCCAGACCCTGTTGAAAGACGGCCATATTCGGGTGAACGGCGCCGTCGAAAAACCCAGCCTGCGCATCCAGGGCGGCGAAGCGGTAGACATTGATTGGCCGGAAAGCGAACCTAGTGTCTGGCTGGCCCAGGATATTCCTCTGCATATTATGTATGAAGATGCGCACATTCTGGTCCTCCACAAACCGGCGGGGCAGTTGACCCATCCCGGTGCCGGTCATGCGGATGGTACCCTGGTAAACGGGGTGCTGGCGCATCTACCGGAAAACGCCTATCTGCCCCGGGGTGGTATTGTCCATCGTCTGGACAAGGACACCACCGGCTTGCTGGTAGTGGCCAAAACCGAAATGGCGCGGCAGTCGCTGATTGATCAGTTGGGTGACCATACCATGCACCGGGAGTATCTGGCCCTGGTGAATGGCTCGATGACCGGGGGTGGTCGGGTGGATGAGCCCATTGGCCGCCATGCCCATGATCGGCTGCGGATGACGGTGCGTGCCGACGGGCGCCCGGCACAAACCGATTTTCGTCTGGTGGAGCGCTTCCCCCGCCACAGCTTCCTGCGTTTGCGTCTGGCCACCGGGCGTACCCATCAGATCCGGGTGCACATGACCCATATTGGTCATCCGTTGGTCGGGGACCCGGTATATGGGGGGCGCATGAGCGTGCCCCAGGGTCTGGATGCTGAAGGCTTGGCTTACTGGCAGCAGTTTCGGCGACAGGCCCTGCATGCCTGGCGCTTGAAGTTGTACCATCCGGAAACGGAAGAGTTGATGAGTTGGGAAAGTCCACTTCCGGAGGAAATGGAAAAACTACTGGATTTGTTGCGGCAGGCCCGCCGTGCTCATTGAGGCACCATCTATTCTAATCCCTGACTGGCCGCTGCCCGCCGGGGTACATAGCGCGATTACCCGGCGCAACGGGGGTTACAGTGAAGGTCCTTATCGCTCATTCAATCTGGGCGATCATGTTGGAGACGCGGCACAGGCTGTGGCTAAAAATCGCGAGATGCTGCGTACCTGGCTGAAATTGCCGCAAGAACCACAATGGCTGCGCCAGGTACATGGTATGGAATTACTGCAGATTCCAGCTGGTCAAGACCTCTCTGCGCTTCCCGAAGCTGATGGGGCGGTCACCCATCTTGCCGGGCAAGTGTTAGCGGTATTGACGGCTGATTGTCTGCCGGTGCTGGCTTGCAGTCGTGATGGTCAGCATCTCGGGGTCTTTCACGCGGGCTGGCGGGGTCTGCTGGCTGGCATTCTCGAAAAAGGGGTGGCGGCGCTGGCAGTGCCTGGCAAGGAAGTTCTGATATACTTGGGCCCAGCCATCGGGCCTGACGCTTTTGAAGTGGGCCCGGAGTTGCGGGCAGCTTTTGTTGCGGAAGATCCGCAGGCTGTCAGCGCCTTTCGTGCCGGGCCAGGGGATCGCTGGCTGGCGGATATTTATCAGCTTGCCCGGCAGCGCCTGCACCGGGTTGGGGTCACGGCCATTTATGGTGGGGGCCTGTGTACTTTCAGTGATAGCGAATTTTTTTCGTACCGGCGGGATGCAGTGACCGGACGAATGGCATCTTTGATCTGGAGGGAATAAGTCATCATGGCGACTTTACGCAGAGCTGGTGATCCGGCGCTGGCTACGGACCCCGACATCATTGCCGGGCTGTTGGCTCCGCTGGGTGTGCTTCTGGAAAAACTGCCTGTTCCTGCAACGGACAGCAGCCGCAGCCTGTTGGCCCAGGCAGAACTCAGTAGCAACGATCAGGAAAAGCTGCTGGAGACTCTGGATGCGGTGTTTCGGCGCTTACAATCCGAAAAAGGGTATCAGGACCGGGATCTGGTCGTGCTTTATCCCGGCCATCCCCAGCTGGAGGCACTCAACGCCCGTTTTCATCGGATTCACACCCATGATGATGAAGAGGTGCGTTACATCGTCGATGGCGAAGGCGTTTTTGGCTTTGTACTGCCCGATGCGCAGCAGGTCGAGCTGACGGTGGTGGCGGGCGATTATATTCATGTTCCGGCAGATGTGGAGCACTGGTTCCGCCTCAATCAACTCCAGCGGATCAAGGCGGTCCGTTACTTCAGTGCCCGAGGCGGATGGACTCCCCATTATACGGAACGTCCCTTGCAGAGTTTTCACGATTTATGAGTGCCTACATAGAGGTGGATTACCAGTTTCCTGTCGGGGTTGATGCGCAGCGGCAGGCTCAGGCCATTGCCATCGGGCAGACTGCCGGAAGCTGGGACGCGCGCTTTCTGCATCGGGAAGAACAGCTTCGCGGGCACCTTGCTGAAGTGCGGGCAGTACATGACTTACCCGAGGGGCGACACCTGGCGACCATCCGTTTCCCCGCCGAAAATGTGGATGGACGCATGGGTAGCCTGCTGACCATGATTTTCGGGAAATATTCTCTGGCGGGCCCGGCCAAGGTCATGTCCATACGCTTACCTGAAGGGTATGGGCAATCCTGTCGCTTTGGTCTGGCGGGTATCCGCGAAAAACTGAACGTAGCCGAGCGCCCCCTGATTATGGCCATTTTCAAGCCCGCTCTGGGGCTGAGTGCCGGGGACCATGCCGAAATTCTGGCGGAAGTGGCGATGGCCGGTCTGGATATCATCAAAGATGATGAAATTCTGCCGGACCTGCCCTCAGCCGCGACGCTGGCCCGCTGGGAAGCCTGTGCACCCATTATTGAGGCGCGTCGCGATCGGACCGGGCGGGATTTGCTTTACGCCATGAATCTTTCCGGCGATGCCCGGCGGGTTCAGGACCTGGCCCGGCAGTTGGTTGCCCGTGGTGCCAACGCCCTGCTCCTGAATGTGCTTGCCTATGGATTCCCCATGCTGGAAGCTCTGGCAGCAGATCCGGAAGTGAACGTCCCGATTTTTGCGCATCCGGCTCTGGCAGGGGCCTGGTGCGCTGCACCCGATCATGGTTTTGCCTATGCGGCCATACTGGGGACGGCAATGTCCTGTGCCGGTGCAGATGCGGTTCTTTATCCGGCCCATTATGGCAGTTTGCCTTTTCCGGAGGCGGACGAGCAGGCCATTGTTGCGGCCTTACGGGCGCGGGGCGTGGCGCCAGTTCCCTCGGCGGGGGTGCACCCCGGTATGTTGGATGCCATTCTGGAAGATTACGGCCCCGAGGTTATTCTCAACGCCGGTACCGGCATTATGGATCATCCCATGGGACCCTCCAGCGGCGTGCTGGCCTTTCATGAAGGGCTGGAGCGCTGGCAGGAGGGCGCTTCCCTGAAGCTGTCTGATCTGCCCGCCGGACCTTTGCGGGCGGCCGTGGAAAAATGGGGGGCTGCCTGATGTTGTCCAAAGCCATTTTCTGTGATTTTGATGGAACCATCACGGAGCAGGAGATTTTTGTGGCCTTGATGCGGCATTTCGTCCCGGGGGCTGCCGCGCAGGTTCTTCCGGAAATATATGCGCAACGCTTGGGGCTGCGGGAAGGATTACCCCGGATCCTGGAAGGCATTCCTTCCCAACGCTGGCCGGAAATGGAAGATTTTGTCCGGGGTACGGTCTTGCGTCCCGGTTTGGCGCATTTACTGGCTTCCGCCCGCGAGGCGGCTGTGCCTTTTATTGTGGTGACAGGTGGCTTTACCCGCATGGCAGAAATCGTCCTGGAACCTTATCGCGCCGGTATTCACGCGATTCACGGGCTGGAAGTGGATTGCTCCGGCCCGACTTTGCGGGTTTTTTCGCCCTGGCAGGATGCGCATGAACTGGTGGCCAAGCGTCAGGTGCTCGCCCATTATCAGCCCCGGACGGCGCTCTGCATTGGCGATTCCATCACCGATCTGCGGGTGGCGCGCGACTGCCCTCTGGTTTGTGCCCGTGATCGGCTGGCGCAATATCTGCAGGAAGAGGGCAAGGCTTTCATTCCCTTTGAAACGCTGGATGACGTCAATGCTGCCCTGACAGCACGCGGTTGGTGGAAGGAGGGTGCCGATGCACCATGAAGATTTGCGACAGGAGCTGGCACTGGCTGCCCGAAGCTTTTATGAAAGAGGCTGGATGCTGGGAACAGCCGGTAATTTATCGGCGCGCATGGCTGAAGAGGCTTTCTGGATTACCGCCAGTGGCCGTCCCAAGGACTTGCTGGACACCGAAGATTTTGTTTCCGTAAACCTCCAGGGAGAAGTGCTGCTTGCTGCCAGCGGACGTAAACCTTCGGCAGAAACTTCCATCCATCAGGTGATTTATCAACATATTCCTGAAGCCCGGGTGATTTTTCATGTGCATTCCATTGAGGCCAATCTCTGCGGACATTTCGCCAGAAACGGGCAACTCCTTCTGCCGCCGCTGGAAATGCTCAAGGGACTGGGGGTTCCCGATGCGGAACCCGAAATTGATCTGCCGGTTTTTGCCAATCATCAGGATGTTGCCCGCATTGCCAAAGATATGGATACTGCTTTTACGCAAGCCATTCCTCCGGTGCCCGGTGCGCTGATTCACCAGCATGGCGTGACTGCCTGGGGGGGCGATTTGTTGTCTGCACGCCATCACCTGGAATTGCTGGAATATTGTTTTCGTTATCTCGTACAGGCTAAAGCCCTCGCTATAGGAGTTCAGGCATGAGTCAAGCGCTTCTCACCGTCATCGGCGAAGATCGCCCCGGTATTGTCGCAGCTGTCACCCAGGCGCTGTTTACGGCGGACTGCTCCATTGGTGACGCTTCCATGATGCGTTTGGGCGGTTATTTCACCATCATGCAGGTCATTGACTACAGCAGGGACCTGGGCTCCGTGGAAATGGCCCTGGATCCTGCCATCAAGCGCCTGAATTTAAGGGTACACCTGGATCCTATCTCCAGTGTTGCGGTCGCGGCAGATCTGCCCAACACCCGGGTCACAGTGTATGGGGCCGATCATCCGGGTATTGTGGCCGGAGTAACCGGCGCCCTGGCCGCCATCGGTTTTAATGTGATTGATCTGGAAAGCGAAAGCTCCGGAAGCGCCGAGCGGCCACTGTACGTCATGGTCATTCAGGGTTATGCCCCCGATGGCATTGAAAGCGTGCGCAAGGCGGTTTTGCCCCTGCGCGAAAAACAAGGGGTAGAAGTGGGTGTCCACCCCATTGAAGCGGCCGTATTCTGATGCCGGTACTGTCCATCCTCACCTATCCCGATGCGCGGCTGCAGCGCAAGGCCGAAGCCGTCCAGGTTTTTGACGATGAGCTGCTAAAATTTGTCGGGGATCTGACCGAAACCATGTACGCCGGTCCGGGCGGCGTCGGTATTGCCGCCCCTCAGGTAGATCGCCATCAGCGCATTGTCATTGTCGATGTGCGTCCCAAACTGGGGGATGATTGCCATGGTCTGATGGTGCTCATCAACCCCGAACTGATGGCCTGGGAAGGCATGGCTGTGGGCCGCGAGGGCTGCATGTCGGTCCCGGATTTTACCGGCAATGTTATCCGTGCCGAGCGCATTCGGGTGCAGGCCCAGGACGTGTCGGGGCGCGAGCGCAGTTTTGAATGTGAAGGCTTTGAGGCGCGGGCGGTGCAGCATGAAATGGACCATCTCGACGGTTTTCTGTTTCTGGACCGCCTGGTTTCACGAAAAACCGATCTGTTCCGCCGCAAGAATTATCAGAAATCCTAATAACCACCAATCATCCTGAAAACGGCAGTTGCCGTGGGTGCTTTTTGCTCCGTTGTTCCTCGCCTGTTGTTCTAAGGCGCATCCTGCTGTCAGGAGAGAACTCGCCCTTCGGGCTCAAACAGCTCTCCTGACGGGCGCAGAATTTCGCCAAGAACAACAACGGCTCGAAACAAAAGTCGCTGCAAAGCACCCACGGCAACTGCCGTTTTCAGGATAGCCGGCATCCCGGTTATGGTGGTTCTGGGGCTATGCGTTAAACTGCATAAGCCGGACTTATTCGGCTCCGTACTGGGTGTCCAGCCAGTGACGATAACTGCCATCCATGACCTGTTGCCACCATTGCGGATGCTCCAGGTACCAGAGGATGGTGCGCTGAATGCCGGTGGGAAAATCCACCGCAGGTGCAAAAGCCAATTCCCGGGTGATTTTGTCCGCATCAATGGCATAGCGGCGATCATGACCGGGGCGGTCACGAACATACTGAATCAGCTCTTCGCTGCGGCGTCCCAGTGCCGGGGCGGCCTGGGGGTATTGTTCGGCCCAGCGGGGATTACTGGCGAATAGTGCATCCATCTTCCGGCAGACCAGTTGCACAATGTCGATATTGGCCCATTCGTTACAACCACCAATGTTATAGCTTTCGCCTTCCCGGCCCTCACCAAGAATAGCGGCGATCCCCCGGCAGTGATCTTCCACATAGAGCCAGTCGCGAATCTGCTGACCATCGCCGTAAATGGGCAGGGCTTTATTGTGAAGAATATTGACGATGATGAGGGGGATAAGTTTTTCGGGAAAATGATAAGGCCCGTAATTGTTGGAGCAGTTGCTGGTCGTGGTGCTTAAGCCGTAGGTATGCTGATAGGCACGGACCAGATGGTCGGAGCCCGCCTTGCTGGCAGCATAGGGAGAATTGGGCGCATAAGGGGTGTCTTCGCGAAAGGCAGGGTCTTGGGGTCCGAGGGTGCCGTAGACTTCATCGGTGGAAATATGATGAAAACGATGGGGAACAGGGCCTTCAGGACCATCCAGCCAGAGCGATTTCGCCACTTTGAGGAGCGTATGGGTGCCGACGATATTGGTCTGGATAAAAGCATCAGGATCATGAATGGAGCGATCGACGTGGCTTTCCGCAGCAAAGTGCACAATGACATTGATGTCATGGGCACGCAGGCTGCTTTCAAGCAATGCCGCATCATTGATGTCACCCTGAACAAAATGAAAATCGGGATGCGTTTCCAGTCCGTCGAGATTGTGGTGGTTACCGGCGTAGCTGAGGACGTCATAAGCGATCAGCGTGCCTTGGGGATGATTCTTCAGCCAGTAGTGACAGAAATTGCTGCCAATAAAGCCGGCGGCACCGGTGACCAGCAGGCGTTTTTCAGCGGGCGATGCAGGAGAGGTTGCGGTCATGGGTTTTCCTTGTCTAATCAGAATCGGTATCGGTGAGCATTTGCCGCAGTGCCTGACGCCAATGTGGAGCCGCACCTAACGTCGCATAGCTGATACTTTTATCCAGTACCGCGCAGGCGGGGCGGCGGGCCGGGGTTGGGTAGGCGCTGGCGGGAATCATACCGATGGGGATGCTACGCTGGAGCAGACCCAAAGCCAGGGCTTCTTCCTGAATCGCGACCGCAAAATCGTACCAGGAGGCCACTCCGGCATCCGTCCAATGCTGAATGCCGTTGAATTCCGGTTGTGCGCAGGCCCTCCAGATGGCCGCCGCCAAACCTGCCGCCCAGGTAGGGCTGCCAATCTGGTCACCAACCACCCCCAGAGAGTCCCGTTCTGACATCAGCCGCAACATGGTTTTGACAAAATTTTTACCGTGGGTGCTGTACACCCAGGCGGTCCGTAAAATGAGCGCATTGTTCCCCAGAATACGGACAATCTCTATCTCGCCGGCAGCTTTGCTGGCACCGTATACGCCGAGCGGATGACGGATACTGTCCGGCTGATAAGGGGTCGCCTGACTCCCATCAAATACAAAATCCGTGGAAATATGGATGAGCCGGGCAGAATGTTTACGGGCAGCCTCTGCACAATGAACGGCACCATCCCGATTGATGGCATAGGCTGTTTCCGATTCCGACTCAGCAAGATCAACGGCAGTATAAGCGGCGGCGTTGATGATGAGGTCGGGCTGAAAATTCTCGGCAGCCTGCCCCACCTGTTCCTGAATGGCAATATCTGCCTGGGTGCGAGACAAGGCGCATAGTTCAACGGCCTCAGGACGGTGACGTTGGAGTTCCCAGCCTAACTGTCCATTGGCACCAAACAACAGGACGCGTTTGATTCCGGATCCGGCGGTGGTCATGCCTGGCTCCTGGTAGCGTTCATGGGATTTTCCTCGGGATATTTAGTCAGAACGGCCGGTTGGGGCATAAAGAAATTCATAGAAGTTGTCCATGGCAATACCCTGGGTATCATAGCCGGTCACTGTTACCTGATCATTTTGAGTGCCCACCGCCACCATGCAGGCATGCTCTTCAGGAAGGGCGGAAGCCTTTACAAATGAAGGGCCTAATTGTCCGCAGGAATTATGCGGATATTCCTGATTCAGGCTGACGATAAGCTGATCAGCTATCTGCTGTGCTTGCTGTGGAGACCTGGCCGCAAAAGCCCGTTCATTCCGCCAGGCATCGGCAATGACTTTGCGTTCTGTGGGCGTGCTGGCTGATGCCATGGCTTCATGATGCATCTGGTCCAGGGTTTCCAGCGCCACATACAAATCGGTGCGCGCACCACTCTGCTGATCAATGACATGAACACTGAGAATAATGGTCAGTATGCCATAAATGACGATGACCGCACCGAGCACCCAGGCAAAACGCAGTCGACTGGATTTACTAGGATGACCTGCCATCAGGAAGGCCGCCGTTGCGCGGGGCGGGCCCGGCGATGTGTGCTTTTCTGACTGTTTTGGCGGTCAGCTATGTGCCCCTCTTCACGGCGAATCTGCAAACGATTTTCGGCGGCAAAACGCATGATTTCCGCAAAGGCCTCGGGGCGTAATTGTTCCAGACTTTCATCCATGATGATGGCCGCGTTGCCATTTATGTTGGCGGGCTCAATCAATGGTAAGTAATGAATTTTATGGTCGGCACCGAAATGGGCGAGTCCCACCCCTTCTATGAGCATCTCAGCCCAGGCTGAGGGACGAAATTTGCCCCCGCTTTCGGTTACGCCATCAATGATGATCATGGATACCGCTGCTCCTCAGGAAAGGGGGCGATAATAACGCTCTTCGCATGGAGAATGAAGGGTTCACGAATAGGTTTCTGCTTTTGCAAAAGAGCATCCGGCTGCATCCTTGCTGGCCAGCTGGGGGTTCGAATCCGTGAGGAGGGGCCAGTCTATGCCGATATCCGGATCATTCCAGACTATGCAACGCTCGGCTTCCGGGGCGTAAAATTCGGTTGTTTTATAGAGGAAGTCAGCGGAATTACTTAATACATAAAAGCCATGCGCAAAGCCGGGTGGTACCCAGAGCATCTGATGATTTTCTTCGGAGAGTGTGGCCCCAACCCATTGACCGAAGGTGGAAGAAGAGCGGCGCAAATCTACGGCCACATCAAAAACAGCTCCTGAAACAACGCGTACCAGCTTTCCCTGGGGCTGATGAATCTGATAATGCAGGCCACGCAGCACGCCCTGTTGAGAACGGCTGTGGTTATCCTGCACAAAGGTGAGATTCAGACCGGCATCACTAAACTGGCGTTGATTCCAGCTTTCCATGAAAAATCCCCGGGTGTCGCCAAATACTTTGGGGGTAATGAGCAGCACTTCGGGGATACGTAATTTTTCAATGATCAAAACGGAGACCCTTCTTCAAGGATGCGCAGGAGATATTCTCCATAACCACTTTTTTTCAGCGGGGCGGCAAGTTCTGTAAGTGTGTCTGCATCAATATAACCCATGCGGTAGGCTATTTCTTCGGGACACGCAACTTTCAGGCCCTGACGTTCTTCCAGAGTGCGGATGAATTGTCCGGCACTGAGCAGGTCAGCGTGCGTGCCAGTATCCAGCCAGGCCGTGCCGCGTCCCAGCACTTCCACATGCAGGCGTTTTTGTTCGAGGTATAAACGATTCAGATCAGTAATTTCCAGCTCTCCCCGTGGTGAAGGACGGATTTCCCGGGCCAGACGACTCCCGTCTGCATCATAAAAATACAGGCCGGTGACCGCAAAAGAAGAGCGGGGTTTGACAGGTTTTTCTTCCAGTCCAATGGCAATCCCCTGACGGTCAAACTCTACCACGCCATAAGCCTTGGGATTGGCAACGTGGTAGGCAAAAATCGTTGCCCCGTTATCGGCCCGGTTGGTTTGCTGCAGGGATTCACTGAGATCGTGTCCATAAAAAACATTGTCGCCAAGCACCAGTGCTGAAGGGCTCCCCGCCAGAAAGTTTTCGGCAATCAGTAAGGCTTGCGCAAGGCCGTCAGGATGCGCCTGTTCGGCATAGCAAAAATCCATCCCCCACTGCCGACCATCACCCAGAAGCTGCTGGAAACGTGGAAGATCGTTGGGTGTGGAAATAATCTGGATTTCGCGGATTCCCGCCAACATCAGGGTGGCGAGCGGATAATAAATCAGGGGCTTGTCATAAACCGGCATCAGCTGCTTGCTGACTGCCTGGGTCAGCGGATACAGACGGGTACCCGAACCCCCGGCGAGGAGAATACCCTTACGCTTCATGAGCAGCCTCAGAATTTTCTGCCTTACCCTGGCTCTGGCAGAGGCTATTCATATACTCGGTAAAATCGGCGCCCACTTCGGGATGTAATTTGCCGAAGGCAATGGTGGCCTTGAGATAGCCCAGTTTGTCACCACAATCAAAGCGCTGACCGGCAAAACGATAGGCCAGCACCTGACGTTCGCTGAGCAGATGGGCGATGGCATCCGTCAACTGGATTTCGCCTCCTGCGCCACTCTGGGTGTTTTCCAGAAAATGAAAGAGACGGGCGGGCAGTATATACCGACCAACCACCCCCAGATTGGAAGGCGCTTTTTCGGGCTGGGGTTTTTCGACAATGCCGCTGACCTGAAAAATACGTTCGTCCCACGGGCGGGCGTCTACCACTCCATAACGGGTAGAGTGTTCACGGGGGATTTCTTCGACGCCAAGAATGCCGGCCTGATAGCGATGGTGCTGTTCGACCATTTGCGCCAATACAGGTGGTTCACCAAGCATCAGATCATCGGCCAGCAGCACGGCAAACGGTTCATCACCGATAACCGGCTTGGCCATCAGTACGGCGTGGCCCAGCCCCAGAGGGTAAGGCTGACGCAGAAAAATGGTACTCACATGACTGGGTAAAATACTTTGCACCTGTTCCAGCAAGGCTTTTTTGCCGCGTTTTTCCAGTTCGTTTTCCAGTTCGTAGGAGACGTCAAAGTGATCTTCAATGGCCCGTTTCCCCCGGCCACTGATGAAAATCAACTGATCGCAGCCTGCCGCAATGGCTTCTTCTACGGCGTACTGGATCAGAGGTTTGTCCACTACCGGCATCATTTCCTTGGCGCTGGCTTTGGTGGCCGGTAAAAATCGGGTACCCAGGCCCGCCACGGGGAAAACTGCTTTACGCACTTCAGCCATACATGTTCTCCTTTGGTATGCGGCGAGTATAACGAACACAGCCCGCCTCCCGCAAAGTGTTTGACTTCATGAACAGCTCGGGTCAAATTCGCTGCAAATCGCCCGGACCAATGGCCGTTTTAGCTTCATGAAGAAGAATCGGCGTCGGATTCAGAAGCTTCGTGCGGGATACCGGGTTCCGATTTTTCCCGAATTATTTTTCCACCACCGACGCCACCGGCCATGGCAAAACGTAAAGCCTGCTGGGGTGTCATGTCCGGAAGCGGGATGATTTTTTCTCTGGGAATCAGGCAGGTGAAGCCGCCGACGCCATAACTCATGGGAATAAAAACGGCCACACAGTCTTCGGGGAGGTGCGGTAGTTCGTGCAGGGTGTCACGGGTGACCAGCCCGATGATGTAGCCCATATCTCCCCCCTGCCGAACCAGAACGGCGCTGCGAAAGCCCCGGTCTGCACCACCAAACAGTAATCCCACCGTTTCCTGAATGGTGCTGTAAAGGCTATGCAGAACCGGGATTCGCGCCAGTGCCTTGTTCATCCAGTCAAAAATCCATGCGGTCAGGACATGGGAAGCCAGAAAACCAACGCCCAGAATGGTCAGCAAGGTCAGGACCAGTCCCAGACCGGGGATGTCTATTCCGAAAATGGCCTTGATCGGCGCTTCAAACAAGTTGTTGAGCCAGCCGCCAATCCATAACACCACATAAATGGTCAGGCCGATGGGAAGAGAGATGAGCAGGCCCTGGGCGAACCAGCGGCGCAAATGCAGATGCTGAAAACGTGAAGGCGGTTGAACGGGTACTGGCAGTGTCATTGGGACCCCGTTTTAGCAAAGACCGCACCAGCATAGCAAAAAATGCCAGAAAGTAGTGGATGTTTACGGAGTCTCATCGCGATCCTCCTGATTTTTGAATAGTTGCGGGGCCAGGCCATGTTTGCGCATGAGCTTGTAAAGATCCGTACGATGGCGGCCAGCAATGCGAGCAGCCCGGGAAATATTGCCGTCGGTGGCACGCAGCAGATTTTCAAGATACACCCTTTCAAAGGCCGTTTTGGCATCCTGCAAAGGCGGGAAGGCGCTGGATCCACCCTGACGGCCGGCATCGGGAATGGCCTCTCCCGAGACCCAACCTTTTTCGGTGACGGCGGCGGCAAAGGTGATGGCGTTTTCCAGCTCTCGAACATTTCCGGGCCAGGGTCGCTGCATCAGCTTGTCCATGGCTTCGGGGCTGAACCCTGGAATATTGCGTTCCAGGCGCTGGCTTTCCCGATCCAGAAAATATTGGGCAAGGAGCAGGATGTCTTCGGGACGTTCGCTGAGGCTGGGAACCCGTAGGGGAATGACGTGCAGGCGATAATATAGATCTTCCCGAAAGGCGCCGCTGGTAGTCAGCGCATGAATATCCTGATGGGTGGCGCTGATAACGCGTAAATCCACGGATATTTCTGTTTTTGCTCCGACTGGACGTAAGGTCCCTTCCTGCAATACCCGCAGCAGTTTAACCTGCAAAGCCAGGGGGAGGTCTCCGATTTCGTCCAGGAACAAAGTACCGTGGTCGGCGCTGCGAATGAGCCCGATATGGTCCTGAGTGGCTCCGGTAAAAGCCCCCTTAACGTGGCCAAACAGTTCGCTTTCGGCCAGTTCGGAGGGAATGGCGCCACAGTTGACGGCCACAAAAGGCTGGTCATTCCGGGCGCTGGCTTCGTGGATAGCTCTGGCGACACGTTCCTTGCCCGACCCACTTTCTCCAGAAAGAAAAACACTGGCCTGGGAAGTGGCTATGCGGGTAATTTCATTGACCAGACTGGCCATGACCGGACTGCGGTGGAGGATGCTTTGCCCGGCCTGAGCGCGCAGGTCAGCCCTTAACTTGCTGAGTTCACGGCCAGCAAGGCGTTGTGCCAGGGCCGCCGTGCATAATGTCTGTAACTCGTCATTACTGAACGGTTTGCTGAGATAACCAAAAGCCTGGGCACGCATGGCTTCTACCGCGTTAGGAATGGTGCCATGTGCGGTTAGCAAAATAACCGGCAAATCGGGATCACGAGCCTGAGCGGCTTCAAGAACCGCCATCCCGTCCATGATGGGCATGCGTAAATCGGTGATCAACAAATCCACGCTTTCCTGGTCCAGTAGTTCCAGCCCTTGCTGCGGATTGTTGCTACTCAGTACCCGATAATCTTCACTTTCCAGCCACAAACCCAGCAGCCTCAAGAAATCCGGATCATCATCAATAATGAGAATAGTGGACATGGTTTTACGCATCTCAGGGTAAGGGCGCGCCATGCGCTTCCAGGGTTTTTTCTGCATGCTGGTGGAGCAGGGATTCCAGACGTTGAAGCCGTGCTTGTGCGGCATCCGCAGCATTTTGTGCAGCGATAGTCTGAGCTTTACTTTGCTGAATGCGGACGTTGTCTCGTTTAAGAAGAGTAATATTTTCCAGCAGGGCATTGACGCTGCGCCGCAAGGGTAGGGTCTGGCTGGCCAGATCCTGGTTCTGTGCCGCCATGCTGAGCTCCCGGGCGGCGTTATCCAGGGCAGTTTTATTGAGAGGGCCACTGCTGAGATAGCTGTTTGCCAGCGCAAGATGAATATTGGCACAACTGGCGGAGGTAGCGGGACCGCAATCATGCAATGCCTTGAGCAGCTCTGGTCGGGGCGTTTCCGAGAGCGGCAGCGGCGCGGCTTGGGGCTGAGCAGGTGCTGCCGGATGAATCATTGCACAGGCTCCCAGAAACAATAGGATACTGAAGGTGCCGAGTGAGCGGATCGCAAGCAATAATCGGTACATCAATGGGCTGCCTTCTGAGGAAAAGAGGGTAGCCAGATTTCTGCGCTGAGCCCTCCTTGTGGACGGTTTTGAATGTGTATCCAGCCGTCTTGAGCGGCTACCAGTTCGCGGGTGATGGCCAATCCCAATCCGGTACCCCGGGGTAAACTGTTACTGACCGGAACCTGATAAAAACGTTCAAATACCCGTTCCAGCAAGGCTTCAGGAATGCCCGGGCCTTCATCTTCTATTCGAAACAGAACGCCCTGTTGTTCGGCAATGGCCTGCACGTGGATTTGACCGCCGGCAGGGCTGTATTTGTTGGCGTTGCTGACCAGGTTGCTGAGAATTTGCCGCAAGCGTTGTGGGTCGGCGTACACTTCCAGCGGTGCATGGCTCTCACAAAGGAGGGTTTGCTGCTTTTTTTCAGTCAATGGCTGCATGCGTTTTAGCAGATCTTCGAGAATCTCGGATACTTTGACAGTTTGGGGTGAAAAATCCAGGGATTGCGCCTGTAAGGCATGCATGTCGAGCATTTCCTGAATAGCCGCATATAATTCCTTGACCTGACGGACGACAATTTCGAGGACTTCGCGTTGCCGTGGCAGAAGCGGGCCGATGCGCTCGCTGAGCAGTAATTCGCTGCCGGAACGGGCTGAGGCCAGAGGGGTTTTCAGTTCGTGAGAGACCTGGCTGAGAAATTGGTGGCGCAGGCGCTCTTCTTCCCGCAGGCGGGCCTGCATGCTGTCGATGCTGCGGGCCAGATCGCGTAATTCCTGGGGTCCATCACTGGCAACATGGGCGACTTTACCCGCCCCGATGTCCTCCAGGGCCAGACGGAAGTCCTTCAATGGTCGGGTTAAGGCCGTAGCAACCCGCCAGGGTATCAAAAGGCTGAGCAACGCCGTGATGACTACGAGTGCATAAAGCAGTTGCACGGCCTGAGAACGCGCTGCCGCTGCCGCTTCTCCCTGGCTGAGCAGCAAGGACTGCATGGCCTGATGAACATCATGAAAACGTGCTTCAACAGCCGTCCGGCTGGCTTTGCCGTCGAGCACAGCCGCTTGCCCTGAGCCTGGTGTATTTGCGGACTGCAAATAATTGTTCAGACTCACTTGTAGTTGCTGGAGTGCGCTGGCAAGTTGGGGGTAGGCTGTCGCGCCAGTCTGTAGTGTCTTTAAAGACGTTTGTTCGTGATGAATCAGGTGGGCAAAAGTGGCTTCATAACCAGAGTGGGGCAGGACCTGCGCCAGGTCCTGATAAAATTCGGCCTGACGTTGTTGTCCATGAATTTCCAGTAATTGCTTTTGCAGCGGCAAGCCAATTTCAATCAGCGTATTGCTGCTGTCGCCCAGGGTATGAATCGCCTGAATGGCCGCAAACACGACCCCCGCGACCAGAAACAGGATGATAATGGCAAAAAACAGGACGCGTCGGGGAATCGAAATAGCGCCATGATGATCTTTAGCCGGAGAGTCCATGATCTTTTGTCCGGTGTTCTGTTCTTCCATAAAGTCCGCAGCCATCCACTCCTCCATGCCGGTTGCCCTGAACATGGGCAGCGCATTGCCGGAAACCAGTGTATGCGACTGGCGTCCAGCGGCCTAGTGTAGATTATCGGCTACAGCAGCAAAGCATCCACGGCAACTGCCGTTTTTGAGATTATGCGTCCACATTGGCCAGAAGCGTGGCCGCTGCTTCGAATACGGCTGTGTTGAGATCAATGCCGCCGAGCATGCGGGCAATTTCCTGCTGACGTTGTGCCGCTTGCAGGGGGTTTATGGCGCTGAGGGTTCGACCATCCTGCACCTGTTTTTCAATGTGCAGGTGGTGGTGACCCTGTGCCGCCACCTGGGCAAGATGGGTAACACAAAGTACCTGCTGTTGCGCGCCAAGGCGGCGAAGCAGGCGTCCTACCCGTTCGGCAACGGCGCCACCAATGCCCACATCCACTTCGTCAAAAATCAGGGTGTCAATGCGCTCGGGTGCGGCCAGAATGACCTGCAAGGCCAGACTGATACGCGAGAGTTCTCCGCCGGAAGCCACCTTGGCCAGGGCCTGTGCCGGATGGCCGGGGTTGGCGGTAATCCAGATTTCTGTCTGATCCCAGCCGGAGTCGCGCCAGAATTTTTCTTCTTCCGGATGGCTGGATAAACGCAATTCCACCTGAGCATGGGGCATGCCCAGCTGACGGATTTGTTCGGCAACCGCGTCCGCCAGGGCTTGCTGACGGGCTTGCCGGGCCGTCGTGAGAGCATGGCTGTGTTGAACATAGGTCGTTTTGGCTTTGAGTAAAGCCTGCTCAGCGGCGAGCAGCGTGCTTTCTAGGTTTTCTGTTCCCTGCAGTTCCTGACGCAGGGTATCGCGTTTGGCGATTAAGCCCGGTAAGTCACAATGATATTTGCGTTGAAGATCCTGCAACTGTTGCAAGCGTCGGGCAATTTCTTCCAGACGTTCGGGGTCGGCTTCCAGATCGGCCAGATAACTATGCACATTGGAAATGCTTTCTTCGACCTGAATGAGCGCGGCATTGAGCAAGGCCTCATTTTCCTGCAGGCGGGCATCATGCTGGGAAGCCACGCCGAGATGACGCTGGGCTTCGGCCAGGGCCCGATTGGCTGGATGCGCTTCCCCTTCCAGGCCTTCCAGTGCCGCCTGGAGGTGTTCACGCAATTTCTCGACCGCCCCGAGACGCTGTTCTTCGCTGCGCAGGCTTTCCCATTCTTCTTCCTGCAACTGTGCGGCTTCCAGCTCCTGCAGCTGAAAGCGTTGCCAATCGGCCTGCTCATTCTGACGGGTTTGCTCCGCACGTAATTGCTGGCAGCGCAGCGTCTGTTCCCGCCACAGCCGATGCGCTTCAGCCACCTGATTCAGACTGGTTTCCAACCCGGCAAAACGGTCCAGCAGGGCCAGTTGGCGATCGGCGTGGAGCAACTTCTGATGTTCATGTTGTCCCAGCAGCTCAATCAGAAACTCACCAAACTCCCGCAACTGGGTAAGGGTGACGTTGCAGCCATTAATAAAAGCCCGGCTACGGCCATTGCGTTGGAGGACCCTGCGCAGTACGCACACCGGTTCATCTGCATTCATATCCTGATCGCGCAACCATTGGCGGGCGGCATGTTCGGGGGCAAGGGCATATTCCGCACTAATTTCGGCCTGCTCGGCACCATGGCGGATACTGTCTGCATGGCCCTTGTCTCCGAGGAGCAGGGCGATGGCGTCCACCAGAATGGATTTGCCCGCCCCGGTTTCTCCGGTGAGTACGGTCAAACCCGCATCAAAATCAATGCTGACGCTGTCAATCAGGGCAAAATTGCGAACCTGCAGGCTGAGCAGCATTTAATCTTCTCCCGGTGATTCGGCCCAATGCAGTTTTTCCCGAAGAATCTGAAAAAAGTTTTTCTCTTCTGGATGAATAAAACGTGCCGAGCAGGGGGCACGGCGGATGTGAATTTCATCGCCGACAGCCAGAGGAATGCTACAGTGACTGTCCAGGCTGAGGGCTGCAGGCTGACGGCTGGCGGTCAGGCGGGCACGGATGGCTACGGTATCGGCGACGACCAGGGGCCGGGCGGTGAGGGTGTGCGGGCAGATCGGCACTAGCAGCAGGGCTTCGAGGCTGGGGGATAAAATGGGGCCACCCGCTGACAGTGCGTAGGCGGTCGAACCCGTTGGAGTGGCAATGATGACGCCATCAGCGCGCTGGGTATAAACAAAGCGGCCATCCATATGGACGCTCAGTTCAATCATGCTTTCGCCGCCGCCTTTGTGGATAAACACTTCGTTGATGGCCAGACCGCTGTGCATTTGTTGATTGTTGCGCCACAACTCAGCATGCAGGACCCGGCGTTGATCCTGCTGATAATGACCCTGCAAAATGGGCGGCAGAGCGCTTTCTATTTGGTCAATGGACAGATCCGCCAGAAAGCCCAGCCGTCCCTGATTAATGCCGAGAATGGCTATGCCACTGCTGGCCGTATTTCGGGCTGTGCCTAACAGAGTGCC
Source organism: Acidithiobacillus sp. HP-11 (assembly GCF_015100075.1). NCBI lineage: Bacteria > Pseudomonadati > Pseudomonadota > Acidithiobacillia > Acidithiobacillales > Acidithiobacillaceae > Acidithiobacillus > Acidithiobacillus sp. HP-11. The sequence continues at coordinate 9,053 of NZ_JACKYY010000031.1, read as the reverse complement.
GTCGCCGCCAATGGCAATAACCAGATCCGTTTCCGCGCGGGCTTCGCTGAAAGCCATCCGTTTCAGGCCAAGGGTGTCATCAATCTCGCCAGAACATTGAGTTTCGATAAAAACTTCCCGCCCCTGGGATTGAATGAAATCACGCAACAGGCGTAATCCCGGAAGTACCGAAGGATCACGGTATTTGCTGACGAGCAGGACGCGCTGGAAGGGCTTGGTCATGGGAGTAGCCTACATGGGGGCGCTACAAACGCCAAGAGGAAAATGCCGGTTTTCAGGGTAGGGGAGTTCAGGGCAATAATTACGCCTGCAGCCATCCATAAAAACCGCGTAGCAGAAGATCGGGAACATGCTGGCTGTTGGGGATTTGCGCCTGCCAGAGCGCCGCATCACCACCGGTCAGTAGCACCTGGGCGTCGGGATACATCTGCTGAAAATGGGTGATGGCACTCTGCAAGGCGTCGGCAAATAAATGGAACACGCCGGACTGGATGGCTGCACCCGTACTGTTACCAAGAGCTGCGGCGGGTACGGGCAAATCCATGTCGGGGAGGAGCGCCGTGCCGAGAAACAGGGCATGAAGGCTCATGGTGATTCCCGGAAGGATTCTGCCGCCCTGGAAACGGCCATCGGCAAACAGGTCAATGGTAATAGCCGTACCCATGTCAATGATGATACTGCTTTGGGAGGGGTAATCCTGAGCTGCGGCGAGCAGGCAGCAGCGTCGATCAAAGCCCAGCGCTTCGCCGGGGACATAGGCGTTGGCGACGCGCTGGTTGAATACCGCCAGATCAGGCTCGCGAAGACGTGCTTCGGGCAATAATTCCCGCCAGGTTTGCAACGCCTCCGGCACGACCCCTCCCAGCGCAAAAGTCTCTTCCTCTGCATGAGGGTGTAGCTGTTCCCACTGCTGTAAAATATGCGCAGGATGCTGGGCGGTTGCGGCGCTGATGCTCTGAAAATGCAGGCCATCATTGCTCTGTGCCAGCAGGGTTCGGGTATTGCCCACGGCGATGAATATCATGATGCCAATGGCCGCAGGCTGACGTCGCCGGCACTCAACCATACTGGGGCTTTGTCCGGCTCCTGTACCTGCAGGCGACCATCTCCCCCAATGCCCAGTACTTCTGCCGGATAATGTCCCCGCACATCGCTGATTTGTACGATCTGGCGCATCATGGGCGCTGCCGCTTCATTCCAGAGCGGCAGAAAGGGTTCCAGGCCGTCGTGATCAAAACGGGCGAAATCCTCCTGCCAGCGGCGAATGATTTGCCCGGCAAGATGGCTGCGGGACAGGTTGACCTGCTGTTGCGCCAGACTCGTGGCAGAGTCCGGCAGGGTAGGGTCGTCGTGCACATTCAGGCCCAGACCAAGCACCAGGCGGTTTTGCCCGGAGGGCAGGCGGCGCGCTTCCAGCAGCAGTCCCCCCAGTTTTTGCCCGCCAATCCAAATGTCATTGGGCCATTTGATCCACAATCCGCTGATACTTTTTTGCAGCACCTGAAAAACCCCCAGACCAGCCACCAGGGTCAGGGCAGGGTTAATGCTGGCCGCTTGCGTCCAGCCATAACTCATGGCCAGATGCCGGCCAAAGGGTGAAGACCAGTGACGCGCCCGCCGCCCGCGCCCGGCCCACTGACTTTCTGCCAGACAAATACCGGGATTGGCTTCGCTGCCCAGCATTGCGCTGTTGGTCGAAGCACAGGCTGGCAGTATCCGGATTTGCGCTTCCGGAATGTTGGCAACAGCGGCAATTTCCGGGCGGGAAAGGGGCGGGAGAGGATACTCCAGCTGCAGACCCTCTGTAGTCTGGCGCAGGGGAATCCCCAAATGCTCTGCTTCCTGAAGCAGTGCCGTGGGCACCACCCCTGCATCGTTAACGCACTCGACATCAGCCAGAACGTCCAGCAGTTTTTGCAGTGCCGCTGTGGGGGCTTCAGGAGCGGATATGGCCGTCTCCCAATACAATCCATTTTTGCAAAGTCAGCCCTTCCAGACCAACCGGACCACGGACGTGCAGACGATTGGTGGAAATGCCAATTTCCGCCCCCAGACCATATTCGAATCCATCTGCGAAGCGGGTGGAGGCATTGACCATCACTGAGCTCGCGTCGACTTCACGCAAAAAGCGGCGGGCGTGGGTATAATTTTCAGTGAGAATGGATTCGGTATGCTGGGACCCATAGCGATTGATGTGCGCAATAGCGGCGTCGAGATCGTCGACAATTTTGAGGGAAATGATGGGCCCCAGATACTCCGTGCCGTAATCTTCTTCCGTAGCTGCCACGGCACCTGCAAGGCGTGGCAGGCTCCGTTCGCAGGCCCGGACTTCGATGCCTTTTTCCTGCAGTGCCGTGACGATAGGAAGCAGCAGATCTTCCATGCGATCCTTGTGGATCAACAGGCTTTCGGCGGTGTTGCAGGTGCCCAGTCTTTGGGTTTTGGCGTTGACCACCACTTTCAGTGCTTTGCGGGCATCCGCATCGGCATCAACGTAAACATGGCAGTTGCCGTCCAGATGCATAATCACCGGCACTGTGGCATCAGCCTTGATGCGGGAAATCAGCCCTTTGCCGCCGCGCGGAATGACCACATCCACATGAGCATCCATGCTGATCAGCACCCCGACGGCTTCCCGGTCTGCCGTGTTAACGTATTGCACCAGATCCAGAGGTAATCCCGCCTTACCCAAAGCCGCCCGCAAGCGTTCGGCAATAGCCATGTTGCTGTGCAGGGATTCCGAGCCACCGCGCAAAATGACCGCATTGCCCGACTTGACGCAGAGACCGGCGGCATCAGCCGTGACGTTGGGACGTGACTCGTAAATCATGGCAATCACACCCAGCGGCGCCCGCATATGACCAACCTGGATGCCGCTGGGGCGATAACGCAAATCCGTGATTTCACCAACAGGATCGGGAAGTGCGGCAATTTCTTCGAGGCCCCGGGCCATCGCCTCAATGCGCGTCTCATCCAGTCGCAAACGGTCAATAAAGGCGGCATCCTTGCCCGCCTCTTCGGCACTGCGCAGATCTTTGCGATTGGCACGCTGCAAATTATCGGCATCACGCCGTAAAAATTCTGCCATCAGGCGCAAGGCCTGGTCCTTGGCGGCACTATCGGCGCTTTGCAGACGCCGTTGGGCGCTGCGCGCCCGTTCGCCAATTTTTTCCATTTCCTGGTGCAAATCCATCATCAGTCTCCTCTTTCGTGTCAGCCTGGCTGACATGAGTTCAGCGAAGAACCTTCCGTGTCGGGCAATATGTGACCTGCCAATTGGGGATTCATTCGCGCGGATATTGGCTCTATTGTGCCGTTCTCAGGCTGATCCGGCAATTCGCAGGCATAAATCGGTCAGGGCGGGCCAGACCGGAGTAGGGTCCTGACCCTTGATGCGGGCGTCAATTTCAAGGCATTCACGGATACCCGCCAGCAGGCTATGACCCGGCAAACGCTGCGCCGCCGCGCGGAACCAGTTCTGGCGGGGAGGGAATACCCGGTTCTGGCGAAAAACCTGATCAACGTCCACATGGGCAGCGCGTAATTCCGCCAGTATCCGCAAATCCTTGTGGAGTGCCCAGAGACAAAGGGCAGGTTCACCATCGCCACTGCGCAGACGATCAATAATGCGCAGGATTTGCGTTGGTTCAGCGCGCAGCGTCGCATCCGCCAGGTCATAAATATTGAACTGACTGCTGTCGGCCAGTACGTTACGAATAGCGGCAACATCCACCGCCTGCCCCGGATAAATCTGCTGCAGCCGTAAAATGGCCTGATGACAGGCCCCAAGATTGCCCGCACTCAGATCCGCCAGCAACTGGATGGCCTCGTCATCGGCCGACATTTTTTGCAGCTTGAGGCGCTGTTCTATCCAGCGGATCCAGTCTGCGCCTTCGGGACGATACAACAACAGGGTCTGGCCGTGACTTTCCAGGGCTTTGAACCATTGCGTTTTCTGGACGCTGGCATCGGGGCGCGGGCCGCTGAAGACGAGCAGGGCATCGGGGGGTGGCGAAGCCAGCCAGTACTGCAGGGCGCTGACGCCTTCCTTGGGCAGCTTGATGCTGTCCAGACGCAGGAGGAGCAGGCGTTGTTCAGCGAAAAGCGAGCCAGCATCCCGCTCATCCCGCAGCGCATCCCAAGGGGCGGAGGAATGATTCAGCCGTTGGCGTTGAGCAAAACCCTGCTCTGCTGCAACCTGGCAGAGTGCTTCTTCAGCCTCCTGCAATAGCAGCGGTTCATCAGAGAACAAACCGTAGACGGACGCCAGCTTACCCTGCAGGTGTCCTGACCACTGTCCCGGCTTGAGTCGCATCTCAGCCGCCGGACTGGCGGACGACCGGACTGTTCAGAACCCGCCGGAGAATCTGCCGGGCACCCTGCTCCATCAGCAATCTTTCCATGCGAATTTGTTGCTCATTGGTAGCCAGAGGGTTCCCGCTGTTATAACTGAAACTGTTTTCCACCAGCAGTGACTGGGCGGGAAGAATGACTTTTTTCTGATGATCCATGACGCTGAATTGCGCATGGAGGGTATCCAGAAATTCCAGAGCCACGCCGCTACTGGGGCTGATGCTGATAATTCTTTGCGAGACATAGGCATTATCAATTTGCAGGACAGGACCATCCGCGCGGCTGTAATTACCGTCGCGCTGCAATTCACGGTGAACGGCTGCGGCCAGGGTGCCGCCACTGGGACCGCTGCCAGACACACGCATCCCCTGCAACTTAGCCGGAACGGTTGATCCGGTCTGCAAATGAAACCCGCAACCTGCCAGCGCGAGCAAAAGCAGGCTCATCAACCCGTAAATGCCACGCTGGCGCCATGCTTTCATCCCAGCACCAGATTAACCAGACGGCCCGGCACGACAATGACTTTGCGCACGGTTTTACCTTCCAGATGACGCTGCATGGCGGGACTGGCCAGCACCGCCTTTTCGATGGCCTTATTGTCCGCTGCCACCGGAAAATCCATGCGTTCCCGCAATTTCCCGTTGACCTGGATGACCAGGGTCAGCGTGTCCGACTTGAGTGCCTCGGGGTCGGCGCTGGGCCAGGAGGTATGGATGATATTGCTTTTCTGGCCCAATACTTCCCAAAGTGTTTCAGTCATGTGCGGGGCAAAAGGCGAGAGCATCAGCACAATGGCACGCAATCCTTCGCCCAGTACGGCACGCAAGTCCGTAGGCGCATCGGCACCGACTTTCATGAGGCTGTTACTCAGTTCCATGATGGCCGCAATAGCCACATTAAAGTGGTAACGACCTTCCATATTGCGGCTGACGCGTTCAATGCACTGATGAACAGCGCGACGCAGATCTTTCGCCTCGTCAGACAATTCTGCCGGTACCATCAGATTCTCTGCCCCATATTCATGGACCAGACGCCAGATGCGGCTCAGAAAGCGATGCGCCCCTTCGACAGCCGCATCAGACCACTCCAGATGTTGTTCGGGGGGGGCCGCAAACAAAATGAAAAGACGCGCAGTATCCGCACCATAGCGATCAATGAGTCCCTGAGGGTCAACGGTGTTCCCCTTGGATTTACTCATTTTACTGCCGTCTTTCAGCACCATGCCCTGGGTGAGCAACTGCTTGAAGGGTTCATCGTGAACAGCATCTGCAGGCAACAATCCCACATCCCGCAGCAGGCGATTGAAAAAACGGGCATAGAGAAGATGCAGTACGGCATGTTCCACCCCGCCCACATACTGCTCCACCGGTAACCACTCGGCGGCGCGTGCATTCAGCATGGTGTCGGCATCAGGACAGGCGAAACGGGCGTAGTACCAGGAACTTTCCACAAAAGTATCCATGGTATCGGTTTCACGCCGCGCCGGAGCCCCACAGCGCGGACAGGGCACATTCAGAAACTCCGGATCATCCAGCAGGGGAGAGCGGGGGTCCTTGAGTTGATAATGGGTGGGGAGCACAACCGGCAAGTCCTGCTCAGGAACCGGCACCACGCCACAATGTTCACAATGAATCATGGGGATGGGCGTACCCCAGTAACGCTGACGGGAAATTCCCCAATCGCGCAGACGGTAATTGATGGTTTTCCGGCCCAGACCGCGTTCGGCAACGGCCTCGGTGATGCGGGTTTTTGCCTGCACACTATCCAGACCGTTGAAGTCTCCCGAATGCACCAAAGTCCCGGCACCCGTGTAGGCTTCAGTCATGGCTGCTGCCTCAAGCGGCGCAGATTCTGCCGCAATGACAATCTGGATGGGCAGCCTGTATTTCTGGGCAAACTCGAAGTCACGCTGGTCATGGGCGGGCACACTCATCACGGCCCCTTCTCCATAACCCATCAGCACAAAGTTGGCCGTCCAGACCGGCAGTTCGGCATCAGTCAAGGGATGTTTGACGAACAGGCCGAGAGGATGTCCTTCTTTTTCCTGGGTTTCGATGCTGGCTTCGGAAATCGAGCCATGCCGGCAACGCTCCAGAAATTCAGCCAGAGCGGGATTCTGCTCTGCCGCCTGCAAGGCCAGAGGATGCTCCGGCGCTACGGCCAGATAAGTGGCGCCCATCAGGGTGTCGGGGCGCGTCGTAAAGACCTTGATAACCCCTTCTCCGCTCGCCAGGGGAAAATGAATTTCCGCCCCCTCAGAGCGCCCGATCCAGTTGCGCTGCATGGTCAACACCTGTTCCGGCCAGCCTTCATTCAGGGTATCCAGGCCCTCCAGCAATTCTTCGGCGTAGGCGGTAATGCGCAAAAAATACTGAACAATTTCGCGCCGCTCGACGGGGGCACCGGAGCGCCAGCCGCAACCATCCACCACCTGTTCATTGGCCAGCACCGTCTGGTCAACCGGATCCCAATTGACGGTGCTGAGTTTCTGGTAAACCAGACCCTTTTCCCAGAGCTTGAGGAACAGCCATTGTTCCCAGCGATAATAGTTGGGGGTGCAGGTCGCTAATTCCCGTGACCAGTCATAGGATAATCCCAGCCGCTGCAACTGCCCGCGCATGTGAGCAATGTTGTCCATGGTCCACTCGGCCGGGGCCAGACCATTTTTGAGAGCCGCATTTTCGGCGGGCAAACCAAAGGCATCCCAGCCCATGGGTTGCAGGACATCCTTGCCGAGCATGCGCTGATAACGGGCGATGGCGTCGGCAATACTGTAATTGCGGACATGGCCCATATGCAGTTGTCCCGAAGGATACGGAAACATGGCCAGAGCATAGAATTTTTCCTTGCCGGGCACGCTGGGTGCGCGGAAAGACTGCTGCTCCTGCCAGCGTTTTTGCACTGCCGGCTCAAGTTCTTGGGGGGAATAGGCGGGAATATCCATGGATTCTGTTGTTCAGCCGATTTGTTGAAGTGGCACAAAGGTTGCCACAGGCACCCGAGTGGCGCAATGTTCCAGCGCGAGGAACGGTCTCCTGCCATTGGCGCATTGTCCCATGCAGGTTAGACTAACCCCTGACAGCAATTAAAATATCGAATTTGGAGAAAACATGGCTGAATTGCCAGAACTGGAATTACTGAAACAAAAATTACGCCGCAACATCCTCAACAAGCGGGTCAATGTCATGCAGGTGCATAACGCCAAAGGCGAGTTGCTGACCGATGGCGCGGGCATTGAAGAAGCCGCTTTCAAGGGCAAACCAATTACCGATTTGCATCGCTATGGTCAGTACCTGTTTCTGGAATTGGCGCGCAAGGATATTCTGGCCATGCAGCTGGGTGGCGAACTCACTGTCGATTTGGAGCGCGGGCCTGCCCAGGCAGAAAGTGAAGAAGAAGCGCGGGCCGTTCTGGAAATCCAGATTAATGGACATCAACGCTTACGCCTGCATGGCACGCAGTTAGGTAATCGCCTGCGGATGCTCGACGAAAACAGCGATGTGGATTTTCTGACCAAGCTTGGACCCGATCCTTTGATGGTGCATGGCGAAGGACTGGCGGTTTTGCGTGAAGCATTGTCTCGCCGCCGCAGCGCCCTGCGCAATATTCTTCTGGATGACGCTTTTGCGCCGGGTATTGGTGCGGTGTGGGCCGATGAAATCCTGTACCAGGCGCGCCTACGTCCTGATCGCACCGCCCCCAGCCTGACGGACGAAGAGCGCGACCGTTTTCTGGAACAGATTCCCAAGGTGCTGGACCGGGCAGTTCGCTGTCAGGCCAAAACCAATCTGCTACCCAAAACCTTCCTCACCCGGCACCGGGAAGACAACCAGTGTCCCGGCTGTGGTGCCGCCCTCGAAACCCTATCGGTGGGTGGTAAAAACGCGCTGTTCTGCCCGGCCTGTCAAAGCTGAGTCAAACTGTCCCGGTCTGGTAAGCTTCTGCCCGGCCTTACTTGTGTTTCCACGGCAGGCCGCTGGCTTTCCAGCCCTCGACTTTGCCGCGTTGACCCTGGTGGTCCTGCTTGCCCTCAAAGCCCCCCAGAATGTTGTAGCAGTGGTGATAACCCAAGCCAGCCAGATGCTCGGCAGCCGCCAGCGAACGGCCACCGGTACGGCAAAGCAGTAGCAGGATATTATTGGGCGTCACTTCTTTTTTGATCTGCTGGTCAAAATCCGGATTGGGCGTCATGCCGGGATAGTTCTGCCAGGGAATATGTTTACCCCCTTCAATCATGCCCACGAAATCCAGCTCCGGATGCGAGCGGACATCCACCAGTACGGCGTCGGGGTGTTCGCGAAGCAGCGCGTGGGCTTCTTCCGGCGTCATATCACCGGCATGGCGTTTGCCTGCAGCCTTGGCGCGTTCATGGGCTTTTTCAAGAATTTCTGCGGTACTCATGGCGGTTGTCATGTTCATGTCGGTCTCCTGATGGCGGGATCATGCTTATCCCTGCCTTTCATTGTCAACTAAAGTTTCACCGTTTTTCCGCGAGGAAAATCGGCATGGTTAACAAAAATGTCGGTCATTAAATATTATTATTTATCTATGAATTATGGCTCCTCGCTACTTGGAGTGGATACGAGGGTACGGTAGTCTTAGGGCATTGCTGATCTAGGGAAGGTTAATGATGGACGAAGACAAGCTGTTTACCTTGGCGTTGGGGTTGGTTCCGCCGTGGATGGTGGACGATGTGACTT